>CAJZEE010000022.1 GCA_915066865.1 uncultured Veillonella sp. | reverse complement strand
GTATTGTTGAATTGTGTGAAGATAATTTACGTGGTACTGGCGATAAATTTAAAGTTCACTGGGAAATCGGTGGTAAGAAAAAATATAAGAACTACCAAATCTCCTATTTGAAACCTTGGATTGATAGCAAAGGTACATCCCTTGGCTTCTCCTTCTTCAACCGCGAAGATGAATACACAGATTACAATGAAGATGGTAGTGAAGTAGCAGAATACAATAAGAAATCTCGTGGTTTCAATATTTCCTTCGGTCGTCAAACTGGGGAATATACTCGTGATTACTTGACATTAGAATCTCGTAAAGATACTTATAAATGGGATGATGATGATAGCTCTGGTTTCCGTTATGATAAAAATGCGGGTAAAGGTACAAACTGGGATAATGGTTCCTATAACTTTGCATCTGACAACTATGTAAAAAATAACTTCGGTCGCATTAACTCCGTAACATGGCAAAAAGTATACGATTCTCGTGATAATATCTATGAACCAACTCGTGGTCGTCGTATTTCCTATACTACACAATGGGCTGGTCATGGTTTAGGCGGTGACTTCGACTTCTATAAATTCACAGCTGAAGCACGCATGTATAAAAAACTTGGTGCTAAGAATGTATTGGCATTCCGTGCACGTGGTGGCTTTATTCAAGGTGATGCTCCTTATAGCCAATTGTTCACATTGGGTGGTGCTGATTCCTTACGTGGTTATGAAGATGATCAATTCCGTGGCAAGTATATGTACAATGCTACATTGGAATTCCGTTTCCCAATCGTTAAAAAGGTTAGTGGCGTATTGTTTACTGATATCGGTGATGCATGGGATGCACCAAATGTTACATGGTATAATAGCAAGAAAACCTTTAACTATGGCGTTGGTGCTGGTGTTCGTATTACGACTCCAATTGGTCCAGTTAAACTTGACTATGGCGTGGGTAAACACAAAAATAAATTCCACTTCAGCTTCGGTACACAATTCTAATATAGTAAATGTATATGGTGAAGGCCTCTTTTTAAAGAGGCTTTCACCAATATCTCTATATGGCATCCTTTGATGCAGTGATTTAAAGAAATGAGGGCACTCTATTATGATGCGAATGATGAACAACAAGGCGAATGTAAAGATTTTTTCCATCGTCATTGCTGCAATTTTTATTGTTGGTATTGGTGCGTTAGCTTATACGCAAATGGCTTCGCCTAGTAGTAATAGTGGGACTAGTACTATTGGGGTTATTGATACATCTCGTATGTTGTCTCAAGATAATCCAATTTATATCTCTGCAGCTCAAGAATATATGAGCTATCAAAGCCAATTACAACAAGAAACGCAAGCTAAAATTGATGCAGCACAAGATGATGCTACTAAACAAAAAATCGCTGAAGAAGCGCGTCAAAACCTAGCAAAAAAAGATCAAGAAATTGCTAAATCCGTTCAAGATAAAGCTATGGAGGCTGCAAAAGCAGTTGGTGATGCTAAGGGTCTTAGCGTTGTTATGACTAAAGATACTGTACTATATGGCGGTGTTGACATTACAGATCAAGTATTGAAAAAACTAGCTACTGATGCAAAAAAATAAACTGTAGTTCTATGTAAGGGAGAACGACAATGAACGGGAAACAACGATATATAGGACTAGTCATATTTCTCGTTGCTGCAATAAGTGCTATGGTTTGGGCCTATGGTTTTGTAACAAATCGCCAACAGGGTCCTGATGGCATGTCAATAGGTGTTGTACGCATTGATGATGTACTAGCGTTTAATCCATCCTATGCGGATTATAAACAAGCCAAGAATGAACTGGAACTTTTACAACGTCAATATGAACTTGAACAACAAGCCTTAAATGCCAAGTCAGAGACACAAGATGAACAGTTGAAAACACTTGCACTGGATTCAACCTTGTCAGATGCTCTTACGGTAGAATTGCAAACTCGTATTGCAACAAAAGAAAATGAACTAAATCAGCAATTAAATTCGAAGCGCAATGAATTGACTCAAAAGTATTTAGCTGAGTTAAAGGTTAGTACTAATGAATATGATCTGGAAATCGTAAACCTTCAATTAGACTTATATGCCTATGATGCACGTGTATATATAGATGATGCACAAAGAGCAGCGGCTATGGCTGAAAAGGCTAAAAAAGAAGAAAGGTTAAAAGAATTATTAGCTAAGAGAAAGCCGTCGGATTTCGATGTGGATTCAATTAAAGCAAAGGTACAGGCTGAGCTTGCTCCAATGCAACAAAAAGGGCAGGAAGAGCTCAATCAATACGCTGCATCCCTACAGAAGGAATTAGCTGAGAAACGAGACTCCATGGTGCAACAACAAGCACAAGCCATCATTGCTAATAATAATCTGCCTGTGGCGCAAGAGTGGAATGATACATGGGCAAAAAAGCTTTCAGATAAAGAAGCTGAAGTGAGTGCGCTTCATGAGGCCATTTTAGAAGATGTTCGTATGCGCGTAGCAATTATTGCTGAGGAACAACATTTGGATTTAGTCATCATCGATGATGGTGGTAATATTAAAGGGCTTGATATTACTGATGCAGTGAAGGCGTCCTATCGAGTTCAATAAGGAGTTATATTATGAATAAACGTATTAAATCTTTAGTATTAAGTGCAGCTTTAGTAGCTTCTATGGCTATCTTAGGTGGTTGTGGTTCTAACAATGTTGGCTATGTGGATAGCGTGAAAGTAGCAAATAGTACTGAAAAAGGTATTGAAATTACTAAAGAGATTAACGCTAAAAAAGCGGAATTAGATGCTAAAATTGCTGCTGCTGATGAAGCATCTAAACAAAATGTATTTAACCAAGCGAATCAAGAATTAAATGCCTTTGCAAATGCAAAAGCACAAGAATACCGTCAATATCAAGAACAAAAAATCAATGAACTTGTGAAAGAAAAAAAACTTGATGTTATTATTGAAAAAGGCGCTGTTGTTGGTGGTGGCTCTGATGTAACCGATGATTTGATCACAAAAATGGGTAAGGCTTCTGACGATCAAATCAAAGAAGTTGAAAACGCAGCTAAAGCTCAAGAGCAACAAGATGCTCAGCAAAATGCACAGCAAGCAGATCAAGCTACAACAAGTACAACTGAAGCTGCACAATAATTGAGGATTACCACAGGGGGAGGAGTTTGCCTTGGAAAAAACTTTACAGGAACTCGCAAATTTAGTAGGCGGTCAACTTATAGGGGATGAGTCTATTGTCATTACTGAGACACGTAGCTTTGAACAAGCGGTAAAACAATCCATAACTTTTGCAATTGGTGAATATGTTGAACATATTGCGTTATGCCAAGCGGGTGCTGTTATCGTTGAATCAGAAGTAAAAAATGCACCGATGGCGCAAATCGTAGTTGATAATGCAAAATCTGCATTTGCCCAAGTGCTAGAAGTATTCCATCCACCTGTTGTAGTTCCCCGTGAAGTGCATAGTACTGCTATTATTGGCAAGAATGTTACACTTGGTAAAAATGTAGCTATTGGTGCCTATTGTGTTATTAATGATAATGCTGTTATCGGTGATAATGTAACGATTCGACCTTATGTATATATTGGTCATAATGTACGAATTGGGGAAGATTCTGACATCTATGCGGGTGCTATCGTACATGAGAACTGTATTTTGGGTAAACGCGTTGTATTGCGTGCTAAAGCAGTTATCGGTGGTGAAGGTTTTGGTTTTGCCACAGAAAATGGTATTCATACGCATATTCCTCAAGTAGGCAATGTTATTCTTGAAGATGATGTAGAAATTGGCTCTTGCACTACTATCGACAATGCTACAATGGGATCTACCTTGGTACGCCGCGGTACCAAAATTGACAATCTTGTTCACCTTGGCCACAATGTTGAGATTGGAGAAGATTGTTTCTTAATCGCACAGGTTGGGATTGCAGGTAGTACAAAATGTGGTAACCATGTAATCTTTGCAGGACAAACAGGCTGTACAGGTCATATTACAATTGGAGATAATGTACAATTTGCAGGTAAAACAGGAATTACTGGCAATGTGCCTTCTAATTCTGTTATGGCTGGGTATCCAATGAGACCTCATAAAGAGTGGCTAAAATTGGCTGCTTACGAGAATCGTTTGCCAGAAATGGTGAAAACTGTAAAACAATTACAAAAAGAAATTGACGCTTTGAAAGCACAGCTTAAGGAGAGCTAATAATCCATGTATAGGTTTATGAAAATCTTTAGTGCCTTTATTTGCTTATTACCTAAAGGTTTGCAATATGCTATTGGTACATTGCTTGGTGAAATTGCGTGGTTAGTGGTGCCACCTAAACGCAAGCGCCTGGCGATAGGCCAAATTTTATTCTGTAATATTACAGATGATCCCAAAGAAGCTCGACGTATTGCGAAAGCTAGTACTACACGCTTTGGCCGTATGATTATTGATGTATTGCGCTATCCTGAAATTAAAGATGGCGCATACAAAGATATGGTGGAGTTTATTAATCGAGAGTACTTAGATGATGCCTTAGAAAATGGTCGAGGTGCAATTTTAGCTGCTGTTCATAGTGGTAACTGGGAACTTTTAGGTGGCGTTCTTGCTTCTGAAGGATATCCATTGATTTCTGTGGCTATGAAACAGAATGGTGATGCCGATAAGTTTATCAATGAATATCGTCGGATTATGCATCAACATGTGACCTATAAAACAGGTGTTCGTGAAATGATTAATGAACTAAAAAAAGGTGCATTTTTAGGCCTTATTATGGATCAGGACCCTGGTGATGATGGCGTTCTTGTACCATTCTTTGGCTATGAAACATTGACGGCTGCTGGGCCAGCTGTACTGGCTCGTATGCAAGATGTGCCTATTATTTTTGTAACCATACATTATAGCCCGTTTTCTGAGAAATATGAGATTGAAGCACATCCACCAATTTATGTGGAACGTACAGATGATAAAAAGCGTGATATAGCGGTAACAACAACTCGTCTAAATGAGTTTATTGAAGATTATATTCGACGATATCCTGAAGATTGGTTCTGGCTTCATAACCGTTGGAAATGGACTCGTCGTTTTTATGGTGAACAAATAGATACACCACCTGATGTTTTTCAATAGTTAATAATTTTAAAGAGATTTTGTTTATGCGATTGTGGAATCTTCAAGATGAAACTGATTCCTACTAGCATGGATGAAATCTCTTTTTATTTTATAACTTATAACTTAGTGTTTAAAAATAATCTATTAAAATTTTAAAGACTAAGAATAGTCTTTCCAATTAGCGTAATATATGGTAAATTTCTTGTAACGCCTATGCAAATAGGGTATAATACATATTGGTGTATAGTAAACGTGAATTCGGATTATGAAAGGACATTCTTATGAGTAAGCCACAACAAACAATAAAAAAGGCTGTTTCATATCAAGGGATTGGCCTTCATAGCGGTGAACCAGTACATATGGTTTTTAAGCCTGCACCTGAAGATACAGGAATTGTGTTTGTCCGCACGGACATTGAAGGGCATCCTTCTGTGCGAGCACACATTGATAATGTGACGAACACTATGCGCGCTACCACGCTGGAAAATGGTGAAGCAAAGGTATTTACTGTTGAACATGTGATGGCAGCGTTCAGTGCTATGAATATTGATAACTGTTATATTGAAATGGATTCTCCAGAACCTCCTGTAGGTGATGGTAGTAGTGCTATTTTTGTCAATCTTATTGAAGAGGCTGGCATTGAAGAACAAATAGCATCGCGTCATATATACAAAGTGACTCGATCTCATGCTGTTTATGATGGGGATCGTTTTATTGTGATTTTGCCATATGATGGCTATCGCATGACTTTTACATCAATTAACAGCCATCCGTTGCTTGGTACGCAACAATGTGATTTTGAAGTATCGCCTGAGTATTTCAAAGCACACATTGGATCGGCTAGGACTATCGGATTTATGAAGGAATTGGAACAATTACAGGCCATGGGGCTTGCAAAAGGCGGTAGCCTAGATAATGCATTAGTCTATGATGATGAGAAATGTCTATCTATACCACGCTTTGAGGATGAATTAGTTCGCCATAAAGCATTAGATGTTATAGGGGATTTATTCTTGTTAGGACCGATTGAAGGCCATGTAATTGCTTTGAAATCGAGTCATGAATTAAATTCAAGATTGGCTCGCAGTATAATGGAAGAAATAAGGGAGACACAGCCATGATTCTTAATCACGAAGATATTTTAGAAATTTTACCTCATCGTTACCCAATGCTTTTGGTTGATCGCATTGTTGAGTTAGAACCTATGAAACGTGCTGTGGGTATTAAAAATGCTACATTCAACGAATTGTTCTTCCAAGGTCACTTTCCAGGGAACCCAGTTATGCCAGGTGTATTATTGACTGAAGCTATTGCTCAAGTCGGTGGTATTGCATTATTGTACCCTGAGGAAAATCGTGGTCTTACTCCTATGTTTACAGGTATTGATAAAGTGCGTTTCCGCCATCCTGTAAAACCTGGCGATCAAGTTCGCATGGAGGTAGATATTGTTAAAATTAAAGGTAAAATGGGCAAGGTTGAAGGCCGTGCCTATGTTGGCGACAAATTGTGCGCTAGCGGTGAATACATGTTTGCCCTTGTATAATAGAATGAGGAGTGATTGTAGTGATAGTTGTAGGCATGGAAAATGCGGAATCCAACATCCATAGTACAGCCATAGTCCATCCAAATGCTAAATTGGGCAAAGATGTAATCGTAGGTCCTGGCGCTGTTATCGGCGAACATGTCGAGATTGGCGATGGCACACAAATCGGTGCACATGTTGTAATTGGTGGTTGGACAACCATTGGTAAGCGTTGTGAAATTTATCCTAACGCATCTATTGGGTTGGAACCGCAAGATTTAAAATTTAAAGGCGAAAAAAGCTATTGTAATATTGGCGATGAAACGGTTATTCGTGAATTCGTAACTATTAGCCGCGCTACTGGTGAAGGTGAAGAAACACGTGTAGGCAATAATTGTTTACTTCAAGCCTGTACACATGTGGCTCATAACTGTATCGTTGGTAATAATGTAATAATGAGTAATTGTGCTGGTCTTGCAGGGCACGCTATCGTTGAAGATCGCGTTGTTATTGGTGGCCTTGCAGGTATTCATCAATTTGTTAAAATCGGTCGTAATGCAATGGTTGGCGGGATGGCTAAGGTGGTACAAGATATCCCACCTTACGTAATTGCTGATGGTCAACCGGCACGTGTTATCGGGCTAAACTCTGTAGGCTTATCTCGTGCAGGAATTTCCGAAGATGTACGACGTGATTTGAAACAGGCATTCCGTATTATTTATCGTTCTGGATTCAGTTTATCTAAGGCGATTGAAGAAATGGAATTACAATTGGATTCTTCCGTAGAAATTGAAAATTTATTACGCTTCCTACGCAATGCTGATAGGGGAATTATGCGTACTCGTCGCGACTAATTATGAGGACCTCGTACAATGTACGAGGTCTTTTTGTGTGCATTATCACTAGTTGAGTTTTATATCAATGATTAATTTACATTATATTTTTATATTTATAGAAAAGTTTTGATAGATATAATCGTAGATTTTTTAGTGCTTAAAAGGAATAAGGGAATTATAATAAAATGATGAAGAAAAGGGCATAAACCATGGCTTTTTAATGGTAAAAAGTAGCTATTTATAGTACAATATATTGTATATGATTATGTCTATTTTTAGGCCTTTTCATAGGGAACTTGAAATTACTAATTGATATATAGGCCGTGAGGCCATCTAGGAGGTATAGTCTTGGCAAAGGTAGGATTAATTGCGGGCATAGGTGTTTTGCCTGTAGAATTCATGCGTGCCGCTCATGTATTGGGCCACGAGGTGGTTGTTATCGGTGTAGTACCTGATATAGACCCGGCTCTAAAGGCTGAGGCTGATGCTTTCTACGATATTGGTGTTGCTAAACTAGGTAAAATCTTCAAAACCTTGAAAAAAGAAGAGGTTGAAGAGTTAACCATGCTTGGGAAAGTTACTAAAGAGATTCTTTTTAAAGGTCTTACGTTTCCTGATTTAAAAACATTAGGTGTTTTAAAGCGTCTTAAAAATCGTAAAGATGATACGATTATGCTTGCCATCGTTGATGAAATAGAGCGAGAAGGCTTTAAAGTATTAGATCAAACCGTATACTTAAAACCATTTATGCCAAAGGTTGGAGTGCTTTCAAAAGCACAACCTACAGATGAGCAATGGGCTGATATTTGTTTTGGTTTTGAACTAGCTAAACAAATGGGTGCCCTTGATATAGGTCAAACTGTTGTTGTTAAGCATAAGGCGGCCATGGCTATTGAAGCTATTGAAGGTACTGATAAGTGTATTTTACGAGGTGGCGAGCTCGGCCGTGGGGATGCGGTTGTCGTTAAAACCGAAAAACCAAATCAAGATGTACGCTTTGATGTGCCGGCAGTAGGCATAAAAACGCTCATGTCTATGATTGATAGTGGTTGTAAGGTACTAGCTGTAGAAGCGGAAAAGACTATTTTCGTACAACAACAAGACGTGCTTGATATGGCAGATCGTCATGGTATTGTTATCTGTGCTGTTGACCAAGAATTTGTAAATTCCAGAAAGGATGCATAATGAAAGTCATGTTTTCCGCCGGTGAAGCTTCCGGCGATACTCATGCGGCAAGTGTAGCCAATGCATTGAGAGAAATAGATCCTTCTGTAGAAATGTTTGGTATGGGTGGCACCTTGATGGAGCGTGTTGGTGTTCGTATCGTGTATGATATTAAGAATCTTGGTGTCATTGGTATTGTAGAGATTGTGAAATCATTGCCAAAATTCTTTAAGTTGCGCACGTATTTGAAACGCGTCATGATGAAGGAGAAACCGGATATTCTCGTTTGTGTAGATTACCCAGGTTTTAATATGAAATTAGCTGCGGTGGCTCATGAACTGGAGATTCCTGTTTTGTATTATATTGCTCCAACGATTTGGGCATGGCATAGTAGTCGAGGTAATACAATCCGTAAGTATGTAACTAAGGTAGCATCTATCTTTCCATTTGAAGCTGAAGCATATCGCAAGTATAAATGTAATGTAGATTTTGTAGGGCATCCTTTACTCGACATCGTACATCCTACGATGACTAAGGATGCGGCCGAAGCATACTTCGGGGCTCGCAAAGAGGCTAAAAAGGTATTGCTCATGCCAGGCAGTCGTAAACAAGAGGTTTTATCCTTACTTGATACGATGTTAAAAAGTGGTGAGCAATTGATGGCGAAGCATGAAGATATTCAATTCTTCTTGCCTCGAGCACATACAATTGATCGAAGTGAGCTAGAAGAATTTATCGATGCTCATAAGGTGCCTGTTACGATTACGGAAGACCATACATATGACTTGATGCAGATTTGTGATGTGTGCCTTGCTGCATCAGGAACGGCTACATTAGAAACGGCGATGATGGAATTGCCAACGGTATTATTGTATCGTGTATCTCCAATTACGTATGGTATTGGTAAGATGGTTGTGAATGTAACACATGTGGGCTTGCCTAATATTGTAGCGGGTAAAGAAGTCATTCCCGAATTATTACAAGATGCTGTCACTCCAGACGCAATTGTGTCTTTGGTAGAACCATTGCTCAGCGATGTAGACAAAAATGAAGCTATGCGCAGTGAATTGCGCGAAGTACGTCATAAATTAGGTGAGCCGGGTGCAGTAAAACGGGTAGCACATCTTGTATATAATCTCGGTAAGGAGAAATGTAATGAATAGTTATTCTAGGCTCTTATACTTTGTAAAGCCTTATTATAAGCGAATGCTTTTTGCAGTATTCTGCATGATTGTCGCTGCTGCTGCCTATTTGGTAGTACCTTGGCTAATTAAGAATGTAGTAGACCAAGTATTAGATGAAAAGAATATGTTTATGTTGAACCTTATTGTAGGTGCTATTATACTCATTTTCCTAATTCGTGGCTTTGCTACCTATGGTCAAACTTATAACATGTCCTACATCGGACAGCGCGTGATTATCGATGTACGTGAGGCTATTTTTAATCATCTACAAAAATTAAGCTTATCCTATTTCGATCGTCGTAAGACGGGCGTTATCATGAGTAATCTTACAAATGACGTAGCTGCATTGCAAACGGCCGTGGTAGATAACTTGATTTCTTTTATCACTGAATCTGTAACACTTATCGGTTCCTTGGTGTCCATGCTTCTCATTGACTGGAAATTGACGTTAGTTACTTTTATTACGGTTCCCGTAGTTTTAGTGATTATCAATGTTTTTGGTAAGAAGCTTCGCGTGGCAGGGCATGATGTCCAAGGGCGTGTAGCTGATATTACGGCACTTTTACAAGAGGTAATTAGTGCAGTTCGCGTTGTAAAATCCTTTGCTCGTGAAGATTTTGAGCGTAAGCGCTTTGAAGATGAAAATGATCGCAATTTTAAAGCAGTTATCAAAGCTACTAAATTGACTAGCTTGTTAAGCCCAATGGTTGAGTTTTCTGCGGCAATCGCTGTAGCGGTCATCCTTTGGTACGGTGGTTACTCCGTAGTAACAGGTGCTATTACTGCAGGTTCTTTGATTGCTTTCTTGATTTATGCTATTAACTTGTCAAATCCCGTAAAACGTTTGAGTCAAGTATATGGTAATATTCAAAAGGCGTTGGCTGCTGCTGATCGTGTATTTGAGATCTTAGATACTAAAACAGATGTTGTGGAGAAACCTGATGCTATTACATTGCCTGCTATTACCGGCAATGTGGAGTTTAATGATGTTTCTTTCTCCTATGATGGAGAAAAGGCTGCCTTAGAACATTTTACCTTGTCTGTTAAGGCTGGTGAAAGTGTGGCCCTCGTTGGTCCATCTGGTGCAGGTAAGACAACTCTCGCGAACTTACTACCTCGTTTCTATGATGTAACAGGTGGTTCTATTACAATTGATGGTTACGATATAAAAGATGTTACTTTTAAATCCTTGCGTGAACAAATTGGTCTTGTACCACAGGAAACCGTATTATTCAATGCTACAATTAAAGAGAATATCTTGTATGGACGTTTAGATGCTACTGATGAAGACGTGTATGAAGCGGCTAAAGCGGCTAACGTACTTGAGTTCGTTGAGAAGATGCCTGATGGTCTCGATACAATTGTAGGCGAACGAGGCAGTTCATTATCTGGTGGACAACGTCAACGCGTTGCCATCGCACGCGCTATTTTAAAAGACCCTCGTATTTTAATTCTAGATGAAGCTACATCTGCTTTAGATACGGAGAGTGAAAAACTTGTGCAAGAGGCGTTAGATCGCCTTATGAAAGGGCGTACGGCATTTGTTATTGCCCATCGATTGAGCACTGTTCAAAATGCTCATCAAATTGTTGTACTCAATCAAGGCCGCTTGGTAGAGCAGGGGACTCACCAAGAGCTATTAGCTATTGACGGCGGATTGTACAACCATCTTTATTCCGTTCAATTCTCCAATAAAGGATAACCATGTACTGGATATATAACGTATTGCTCATATTCTATTGGATTGGCTTGATTCCGGTTATTTTATACCGACTTGCCTTTGAAGATGGATTTTATGAGCGTATCAAACAGAGTGCAGGCTATATGCCAGCTTCACTATTAAAAAAAATTGAAGGGCGTCGTGCTATTTGGATTCACGCCGCTTCTGTAGGGGAAATTGTGGCTACCAGTCCATTGGTAAAAGAAGTCAAAAAGGAGTTTCCTGAAGCTGTTGTGGTCGTGTCTGTAGTTACTGCTACTGGTCATGCTATGGCTCATCGTATCATTCCTGAAGCAGAAGGAATTATTTTCTTTCCCCTTGATTTACCATATTTAACTCGTAAAATTTTACATATTATTAAGCCGATTACTATTTTACTTGTAGAAACTGAAATCTGGCCAAACTTCTTGCGTATCGCCGAATCGGAAAATATTCCAGTTATGATGGTTAATGGACGCATTTCAGATCGCAGTATGAAACGTTATAAGTATATCAGTGCTTTTACACGTGAAATGTTACGTTCTATTGAGCGTTTTTGCATGCAGTCCAAATTTGATGCGGCGTATATTGAAAGTTTAGGTGCTCATACACCTGATATTACCGTAACAGGTAATATGAAATACGATCAAACATATGCCACCGTATCATATGAAGAAAAACAAGCTCTTCTCGATGAATTTGGCTTTGGGAATAATCATCCTATCATTATTGCAGGTAGTACTCACAAAGGTGAAGAAGAGGCTATTTTTGAAACTTTCAAGCAAGTATTGAAAGCGTATCCACAAGCTCGTTTATTGATTGCACCTCGTGAGATTTATCGCGGTCATGATGTGCAAAATATTGCAAAGCGTTATGAATTGAGTGCTATTTGTCGTAGCGATATGAAGGAGCCTGTTCACGAAGGCATTCCCGTTGTTGTTTTAGATACCATTGGTGAACTTGGACGACTGTATAGCTTAGGCGATATTATCTTTGTTGGTGGTTCCCTTGTTAAAACTGGAGGCCATAATATTTTGGAACCAGCTGCACATGGTAAGCCAATTTTGGTTGGGCCTCATATGTTTAACTTTAAAGAAATTTTCGCCTTATTAAACTCTCGAAATGCTTGTGAGCAAGTGAAGAATGGAAAAGAGTTAACCGCTATGGTCTTGCGGTTATGTAATGATAGAGACTTGGCTAAAAAGATGGGGCAAAACTGCCTGGATATCATTAAAGAAAATCGTGGTGCTACGCGACGTAATACACAAGAGTTGCGTTTGCTATTTGAGAAACATCAAATTATTCCGTAGTAAGACTAAATTTGTAGATTAGTTTACTGTATTACATAATAGGAGGCGTCACCTATGAGTGGGGAAGCATTATTCAAATCCATCGTTAGTGGTGAAGATCAATCCGTATTAGGTGATATAGCTCGCTCCAGTTTAGGCCTTTTGAGTAAAGGTTATGAGAAAGCTGTATCAATACGCAATGCTCGATTTGATGAGGGTAAAGGCGTTACGAAAGTTACAGTGCCTGTAATCAGCGTTGGCAACATTACGGCTGGTGGTACTGGAAAAACACCGATGGTGCGATTTATTTGTGATGTGCTTACTCAGAAGGGCCTTCATCCTACTGTTCTTAGTCGTGGGTACCGTGCAGAAGATAATAACAAAAATATTATTATTTCTAAAGACGGAACAATGCTTGTAGAGCCATCTATCAGTGGTGATGAGGCTTGGTTACTGGCTAAGGTTTTACAAAAATCCAATGTAATTATTGGACGTGAACGTTCCAAATCTGCAGAAATCGCTATTAATGAGCTAGGTGCCGATTGTCTTATTATGGATGATGGATTTCAACATCGTGCACTAGCAAGAGATATTGATATTGTACTAATTGATGCATCCAATCCGTTTGGCTATGAACATGTGTTACCACGGGGACTATTACGTGAACCCCTTAGTGGTTTACAGCGCGCGGATATTATCGTTCTTACTAAGGTTGATCAAGTAGCACCAGGTATTGTATCCGGCATTCGAAAGCGATTAACTCAGATGATTCCCAATATACCTGTCTATGAAACAACACATAAACCGCAATTTATGTACACCTTAGATGAGTGGGCTAATGGTTCTGTTGGGGCTTCTGTAGATGCTTACAAGGAACAACGCATTATGGCTGTAAGTGGAATCGGAAACCCTCAATCCTTTACACAAACGTTAACTGATGTAGGGTATAACGTTGTTCATACCTTGCCATTTGGAGATCATCATGACTTTTCAAATGATGATGTAGTTGAGATTTGGAAACAAGCATTTGCTCATCAAGCTGATGCTATTTGTATTACAGAAAAGGATGCAGTTAAGTTAAGTCAGTTGCATGCAATTGAAGACTTAAAAATACCGATTCTGGTGCTATCTATAGGGATTGAATTTGTTTCTGGAAAACAAGAATTCATAGAAAATTTAGAGATTTAGTGTATAATAATAAGATACACGAATAACAGAAATGGGGTTTTATCGTGAAGTTTGGATGTGTTATTCCTGCGCGTTATGGTTCTACAAGATTACCGGGCAAACCATTAGCTGATATTGCAGGTAAACCTATGATTGAACGGGTTTATGCAAGGGTATCACAAGCTACAAAGACAGTATGTACAATTGTAGCCACTGATGATAACCGCGTATATTCTGCAGTACAACAGTTTGGGGGAACTGTTATGATGACAGATCCTAATCACCCTACAGGAACGGATCGATTAGCAGAGGTTGCTAGTCATTATACAGACTTAGATGTTGTTATCAATGTCCAAGGTGATGAACCGATGATTGATCCAAATCTTATTGATGACTTGGCACGTCTATTTGAGGAAGATCCAAACTTGCAGATGGCCACAGTAGCTACTCCTTTATTAGAGGAAGAGTACGAGGAGCCATCAGCGGTAAAGGTCATTTTAAATAATCGTAATGATGCGATGTATTTTTCTAGATCTTTAATCCCATATCCTCGTCATGACTTTGTGCGTCCGCCACTAAAACATATTGGCATCTATGCATATCGTAGAGAGTTCTTATTAAACTACGCTAAGATGGAGCCAACTCCGGCGGAGCAAACAGAATCTCTAGAACAATTACGTGCTCTAGAAAACGGTTATACAATTCGTGTTATTCTAACAAATAAACGATTTATCGGTGTTGATACACCTGAAGACTTAGCTCGTGTTAATGCAATTTACGAGCAAGAGGAGAAATAAATGAAAACAGTTCAAATTAAAGATATTACTGTGGGTGGCGGCAAGGGTTTATTTGTCCTTGCAGGTCCATGTGTTATTGAGGACTATGACCGCACATTAGCTATCGGTAAACGAGCAAAAGAGATATGCGAACGTTTAGGTGTTCCCTATATCTTTAAAGCTTCCTTTGATAAAGCTAATCGCTCTAGCTTTAGTTCCTTCCGTGGACCAGGTCTTGAGGAAGGGTTAAAAATGCTTGCTTCTATTAAGAAGGAACTCAATGTGCCCGTTGTCAGTGACATTCACTCTATCGAGCAAATTGAACCTGCAGCTGAAGTATTAGATATTCTACAAATTCCAGCTTTTTTATGCCGTCAAACTGATCTTGTTTACGGCGCTGCTAAAACTGGTAAATGCGTAAATGTTAAAAAAGGTCAATTCATGGCTCCTAAGGACATGGAAAATGTTCTTAATAAAATGAAAGAAACAGGTAATGAAAATCTTATGCTTACCGAACGTGGTTTTAGCTTTGGTTATAATAATCTCGTAGTTGACATGAGATCCTTCCCAATTATGCGTTCTTTCGACTATCCAGTAATCTTTGATGCTACTCATAGCGTTCAATTACCAGGTGGTGCAGGGACTAAATCTAGTGGTAACCGTGAATTTGTACCAAATTTGGCACGTGCGGCTGTGGCTAGTGGCGTAGATGGGTTATTCTTTGAAGTACACGATAATCCTGAGGAAGCATTGTCTGATGGTCCTAATATGTTGTATTTAGATCAATTTGAAGCTGTGCTTCGTGATTTAGTAGCTATTGATAAAATCGTAAAAGGTTAGGGGCGGTATTTGTGACTATTTTAGAACAAGCGGCACAGGTGCTTCATGAGGAAGCTCGTGCTATTGAAGAATTAAGTTCTCGTTTGGATCACAATTTTGTAAATGCTGTAAATATGATTTTGGCTTGTAAGGGCCGTGTAGTATGTACAGGAATGGGGAAATCTGGTCATATTGGTCGTAAAATTGCGGCTACCTTGGCTAGTACAGGGACACCGGCACTTTTTATGCATCCTGGTGAAGGCGTGCATGGTGATCTTGGTATGATTACTGAAGATGATGTAGTGTTAGCATTTTCTAATAGTGGTGAAACAGGAGAAATCATTAGTATTTTGCCGTCTCTGCGCCGCATAGGAGCTAAATTAATCTGTGTTGTAGGGAAACCAGAGTCTACATTAGCAAAAAATTCTGATATTGTATTGTTGGCAGAGGTAGAACGAGAAGCTTGTCCATTGGGTTTAGCACCTACTACAAGTACTACTGTTGCTCTAGCACTAGGTGATGCATTAGCAGTATGTTTATTGGAACGCCATCATTTTACTCCAGAAAACTTTGCTGTATTCCATCCAGGTGGTTCCTTAGGTCGCAAATTATTGTTGACTGTAGAAAATATCATGCATGGTGGCGATGATAATCCAACAGTATTTAGAGGGGCTACCGTTCGTGATGCACTCTTTGTAATGACAGAAAAAGGGTTAGGTGCTACAAATGTTATTGATGAAGAAGGACATTTGTTAGGTCTAGTGACTGATGGTGATGTTCGACGTGGACTTGATTCTGGCAGCAATTTTTTAGAATGGCCCGTAGAGGATATGATGACGTCTATGCCGCGTACGATTACAAAGGATAAATTGGCCGCAGAAGCGCTTCATTTGATGGAGAAAAATCAACCTCGCCCTATCACCGTATTACCTGTGGTTGATACTAATAATGTATGTCTTGGCATTGTTCACATTACGGATTTATTGCGTAGAGGCATTGTATAATGAATATTCAATGGATTGTTCTCGATGTTGATGGAGTTTTATCAGATGGCACTCTAATTTATACATCGACTGGAGAAGAGCTCAAAGCCTTTTCTGTAAAAGATGGTTTAGGCTTGACTGCGGCTCGTAAATCAGGGATAAAGTTAGCAATTATTACGGCTCGTGTATCTCCTATGGTAGAGCGCCGTGCAAAGGAATTGCATTTTGATGAACTTCTTATGGGGCATGCTAATAAAACTGAAGTATTAAGAGCTCTTTGTAAAAAACATCAAATCGACTTAGCTTCGGTTGCTTACATGGGTGATGATCTTAATGATTTAGGAGCTCTTCAACTCGTAGGTTTGCCGATGGCACCAAATAATGCGGTATTAGAGGTTAAATCAATAGCTAAATTTATTTCTACCGTCAATGGTGGACATGGTGCTGTTAGAGAGGCTGTAGAATATATCCTGAAGAATCAAGGTTTATGGGATTCTGTTGTTGCAGATTATGCGCGAGAGGCCCATGCTCATGGACAATAAAGGAGGTGGGCAGAATGAATAACGAATGGCAATACCATTTAGTTAAAGGCATTAGTTGGCTTGTTTGTCGACTACCATACAAGCTCATTTTGCTCATAGGCGCTTGTTTAGGTCCTGTATATGGGCTAATAGCGAAGAAGCAAAAGCTTAGAGGCATAAATAATATTAAAATTGGCATGAATATGAACGATCAAGAGGCGGAACAATTAATTAATAAGTTGTTCAAAAATCTTGGTCGCAGTGTTATGGAAGTATTATACATGCCAAACCTGACGAAATCCTTTATCAATAAACACATAGAGATGCGTGGTGTTGAACATTTAGAAAAGGCCATTGCTGAAGATAAGGGAGTTATCGTTCTTACTGGCCATGTAGGCAACTGGGAATGGATGGGGGCTGCTATGGCGGCTCATGGATATCCTTCCACTACAATTGTTAAGAAACAACCTAATGCTCAATTCACACGCCTTATGAATGAATATCGTGAGATGGTGGGGCTTGACGTATTTGCTAGTGGTGGCAACGAAATCGTTTCTGCTGCTAAGGCTTTAAAAAAGAAAAAACTTCTTGGATTCTTAGCTGACCAAGATGGATATATAAATGGTTTACCAGTTCCGTTTTTGGGACAAGATTCATCAGCTGTTATGGGACCAGCAACATTTGCAAAGAAATTTGGCTCTCCTGTAGTACCTATTTTTGCATCTCGTAAGCCTGAAGGAGGACATATCGTTCATATCTTGCCGGCATTACATTATGAGGAAACTGGCGATGAAGATGTTGATATGTATCGTCTAACTGAAGCCTGTGTACGTGTTACGGAAGAATTTATTCGTGAACATCCAGATGAGTGGCTTTGGTTCCAACATCGTTGGATGACTAAGATGGATCAAATTATTGATTACGATAAGAAGATAGCTATACGGGAGAGAGCGCATGAAAAACAATAAAAAGTTAATTGCCATTGTGGTCGCTATAGTATTAGCTCTAATCGGTCTTATTGTATTTATTATGAAAGACTCTAATGAGGCTAATTCCACTCAAAATCAAAGTGGACAACTCGTTAATTTCCAAGGTGCGGACTTGCAAGAGGAAAAGGATGGCAAGTTAGTATGGGCATTATCGGCTGAGAAGATTGAATATGACCCGCGTACAAAAGCTATCGTTCTGACCAATTTGAAAGGTCTGTTCTATCAAGATGATGTGACTACTACGATTACAGCTCCTCATGCTGTACTGACGGGTGATCGAAACTCTCTTGATATTGATCAAGGCGTTACTGCTACCAATACGGAAGGTGCAGAATTTAAAACTGAGGCCCTTCACTTTGATAATAAAACGAAAACATTGACATCTAAAACGGCTTTCACTTATAACAGCAAGGATGTAACCCTCACAGGTGACAAACTTGAGGGCAATATGTCCTTAAAAATTATTAAAGCCATTGGACATGCGAAATTAACAAAGAAGTAATTGAGAGGAAATATGATGAATAAGAAAAAACAGATTGGTATGGCTATATTAGCTGTACTCATGACCGCATCTGTTACAGTTTGGGCAGCAAATGATCCGTTGACTATCAGCGCTGATACATTGTCTTATGATGGCAATTCAGGTCGTGCAGATGCAACAGGTAATGTTGTTATTACCCAAGCGGATAAAACTATGACTGGTGCCAAGGGTTGGTACAATACAAAAACTCAAGAAGCAAATCTTGATGGTGGTGTATCTATGATTGGTTCTGATATGGCCATGTCTGCTCAAACGGTTCACAGTTACAATAATAATAAATTCACTGCTAATGGTAGCGTTCATTTACAACGTGCTGATCGCCAAATCTTTGGCGACAGTGTTGAGTATAGTACTGACTCTGAATACGGTCTTGTTACAGGCAATGCCCGTTTGATTGCTGAAGGGACAACCTTAACCGGTGATAAGGTAGAAGGATGGATGAAGGAAGTTCGTGCTGTAGCGCAAGGTAATGTTACCTTCTCTAATCCTGAACGAAACGTGTCAGGTTCTGCTGACCGAGCTACATATACACAAACGCCAAACCAAAATGATGGAGTGGTACTCTTATCTGGTTCTGCGCATGCCGTTCAAAATGGTAATGTACTGAATGCACCGGAACTGAAAATTCGTTTAGCTGATGATTCTGCTGAAACATTAGGTGGACGTAGTACACTCGTCATTGTTCCGAATAAATAAGGATAATATATGTATATAGAAACCAAAAACTTAGTTAAAACCTTTAGCGGACGCAATGTGGTAGATGGTGTAAGTCTACGCGTTGATAAAGGCCAAGTTGTAGGTCTATTAGGGCCTAATGGGGCCGGTAAAACTACGTCATTTTATATGATTGTAGGCATTGAAAGACCAAGTTCTGGTATCATTACCGTTGATGGCAAGGATATAACAAATATTCCTATGTATAAGCGGGCGGCTGAAGGTATTGGATACTTACCGCAAGAGGCATCAATCTTTCGTTCCATGTCTGTAGAGGACAATATTCGTGCCATGCTACAGACTACGGCAAAAAAGCCTGATGAGATTGAAGCTATCGTGGAATCATTGATTGAAGAATTTCATATTGGACATGTCCGTGACCGTATGGGGATGCAATTATCTGGTGGTGAACGACGCCGTGTAGAAATTGCGCGTTGCCTCGCCTTAGAACCTAATTTCATCCTTCTTGATGAACCTTTTGCAGGTGTCGATCCAATTGCGGTTGCTGATATTCAGCAAATTATCTTACACGTTAAGAACCGCGGTATTGGTATCTTGATTACAGACCATAATGTTCGCGAAACATTGGGGATTGTAGATAAGGCTTATATTTTGAGTAATGGTAAAATCCTCCTAGAGGGTACCCCTGATGAAATTGCGAATGATCCAATCGCTCGTGAACATTATTTAGGGGATAACTTTAAATTATAGGAGGGGCTATGCGATTATTAGATAAATATATTTTAAAAGCTTTTGTAGGCCCATTCCTATTTGGGGTTTTTGCTTTTACTAGTATTTTTATTGGTACAGGCACATTGTTTAGGATTGCTCAATATATTACTGAATATGGAGCACCATTGTTGCTTGTTATGCAAGCATTTGTCTTGGCTTTACCAAGTATTGTTATTTTAACATTCCCAATGTCAGTACTATTGGCTTCTCTTATGACTTTTAGTCGTTTGAGTAGCACTAGTGAAATCGTTGTTATGCGTGCTGGTGGTCTAAGCTTTTTACGCTTGGCCATGCCTGTATATATTATTGCCCTCATCATTTCCATTGGGGCAGTAGCATTTAATGAATTTGTTGTACCTCGTACAAATCATATGTATCAAACGATTGTGCGCGAACAAATTATGAAAAATGCATCACCTCAAACACAAAATCATATTGTGTTAAAAACGATGAATGGTGACGAGCTAGGCACATTGCTGTATGCTAAGAGCTATGATGCTGAAACCAAACAGTTGTCCATGATTACGGTTCAACAATTTGGGGAGGGCGGCAAGTTACAACAAGTTGAAAATGCTGATACAGCTATCTGGAATGGTCAATATTGGGTGATGCAGAATGGTATCATCTATGATCTATCAGCTGGTAATGGTGTTGAACGTACCATGAAATTTAAGGAGCAATCCTTGCCGATTAAGTCTACCCCAAAAGATATTCAACAAGATCAACGTAAACCTGAGGAATTAACGATTAAGGAGTTACGTCATCAAATCAGAGCTTATAAGGCTGCTTATACTAATGCTAATAAACTTGAAATGGAAATGTACCAACGTTTTACAATTCCGTTGGCAAGTTTTGTATTTGCTCTTGTAGGTGCACCTTTAGGCCTTCAAAAACAACGTTCTAGTTCATCTATCGGCTTTGGTATTAGTATTCTTATCATCTTTATTTATTATGGGGTGATGACCTTTGCTGGTGCCTTAGGGAAAGGTGGAGCATTGCCAACCGTATTAGCTGCATTAATACCGGATACATTAGGTATTATTGCAGGGTTGTATTTGAATTGGCGCGTATCGAAATAACAGATTGTATTCTTAGGAGAAAGGAGGGACATGATGTTAGTAGGTGTCAAAATCTTAATAATTATCGCTCTTATGGGTGGTCTCATTGCTTACATGGGGGATAAGCTAGGCACTAAAATTGGTAAACGTCGTATGTCCCTCTTTGGATTACGACCTAAGCACACATCTATTATAGTTACTATTGTGACAGGCCTTTTGGTTGCAGCAGCTACAGTTGGGGTATTAACCTTTACGTCTCAAAGTGTGCGAACCGCATTGTTCGGTATGGATCAGTTGCGAGCTGATATAAAGCAGCTGAATAATGAGGTTGCTGCAAAGACGCAAGAACTGATTCGTGGGCAGGCTTTGTTAGAACAAAATAAACAAGAGCTTGAAGAACGGATGGCTGAGATCGAACAAATTCGCCGTGAAGTAGAGGCTACTAAAGCTGAATTGGCGAGTGCACAAGCTGCTAAAGACGCAACAGAAGCCGAATTGGTATCTTTACAAGCCTCTTATGCAGAGGTGTCTCAAAAGGTAGCTGAGCTTGAAGCAACACGTGCTAAGATGGAAGCGCATATTAAGAATCTACAAAATACACAAGAACAATTGCAGAATGGCATCATTCATTTACGGGAAGGAACCATTCTCTTCCAAGTAGATCAGCTATTAGCACAAGCTGTTGTACGACCTGGTTTAAGTGAAGAAGATAGTAATAATGCTATTAAACATATTATCGATGATACAAATAAACTTGTTTTACGTCGCTTAGGTATAGAAGATAATGGTCAATCCGTTGTATATGTAGATCGACAAAATGTTGAGGTAGCTACTCAAAAGCTAATCAATTCCAAGACTCCTATGGTGGTTCAAGTTGTGGCAGCCGGAAATATTATTTCAGGTGAACCTGCAGTTGCAGTTATTCAAGTATATCCACAACAATTTATCTATAAAAATGGAGAGGTAATTCACTCTACAGTAATTGATGGGGGTACTAATGCTCAATCGTCTATGCTTCAATTCTTGAAACAAGTAAATGAGCGTGCTAAGGCAAAGGGGATTATTCCTGATTCCTTATCAGGTGATATTGGAACGATACCTGGTGATGATTTGTTTACAGCTATTAAAAGAATAAGTACTATGCGTGGCAAGGTTCATGTGGAAGCTTATACTGATGGAGATACATATTCATCTGGTCCTGTTCACCTCAAGTTGCGTATTACTCAAATGCCAGATTTCAATGATAAGGCAAAAATGCAAACTAATTAATATAATGAAGGTATGCTGTTTTCATACATTATAAAAGAAGGTCTTATGTAATTTTCAACATAAGACCTTCTTTTTATGTTAAAATATAACTACTGTACTTACAAAGGGGATAATCAAATGACTGAAAATACATATATTTTAGCAGTGGATCCAGGAAATGAGAAAACTGGCGTAGCTATACTCTCACCTTCCGGTGAGATGATATGCCGTAAAATTATTTCTTCAAATACTTTCAATAAAGATATTGAGCGTATTTTAACTGAATATTATGGTATTGTTCATATTGTTTGTGGAAATGGTACAAATCATAAACATTTGTATCCTTCTCTTCAACAAATTGGACGTAATCATAAAATTACAACTAGTTTAATCGACGAATCTCATAGTACAGAGGAGGCCCGTAAATTATATTGGCAATATAATCCTCCTACAGGGTGGCGCAAGATTATTCCTACATCTATGCAATTTCCACCAGAACCTGTAGATGATTTGACGGCTCTCGTTATTGGCTTGCGCTATACAAAGCAGTTAGCTCAGAACGAAGCGGCAATCAAAGAAGAAACTATGAGTTCAAGTGAGTTAGAAGAGAAAAGATTACATGCTATGGAGCAGTTATACGGAAAAGGAGATAATCATGACGAATGAAACTTCAATGCGTAACTGGTCAAATCTTATTATGCGCTGTGTAATGATGATTCTAGGTGGTTTAATATATACGATAGGGTTAGATTTATTTTTAGTACCCAATAGTATCATTGACGGTGGGGTAGTTGGTATATCTTTGATGGCTGCGGAACTATCAGGTATTTCTTTTAGCATTTTCGTAGTACTTTTCAACTTACCCTTTTTATATTTAGGCTATAAAGTAATTGGTAAAGGATTTACCTTGTCTACTTTGTTCTCTATTATATGGATGGCAATATTTTCTACCATTGCACACCGCTTTACACCTATTACAACTGACCCATTTTTAGGGGCAATCTTTGGTGGTATAATCTTAGGTATTGGGGTAGGGCTAATTATTCGTAATGGTGGCTCATTAGATGGATCTGAAATCGTAGCTATTATCTTTGATAAACGGTCCACCTTTTCTGTAGGCGAAATTGTAATGGCCATGAATTTAGTTATTCTTGGAGCAGCGGGCTTTGTATATAGTTGGAATAGTGCCATGTATTCCTTAATTGCTTATTTTATTGCTTATAAGATGATTGATGTGACTATCACTGGACTTGAAGAATCTAAAGGGGTTATGATTATTACCGATGTAGATAATTCCAAGATTATTGCTGATGCATTAAATGCTAATCTTAATCGTGGTGTTACTATTATGTATGGAGAAGGCGGGTATTTAAAACAACCGAAACATGTATTATATTCTGTAGTAACGCGGCTAGAAATTACAAGATTAAAGGATACCGTTTATGAAGTAGATCCTACAGCATTTATTACGATCCAAGACGTTCATGATGTCTTTGGTGGGAGATTTACGAAAGGTGGTCATTAAGAGGAAACTATGAGTAATAAGTTAGGTAATACAATAGTAAAAGAAATATTAGATTGGATTTATGCTATTGCATTGGCATTAATCATTGCTATGGTAATTCATATTTTCTTGATTCAACCTACTAGAGTGTCTGGGGAATCAATGGATGATACATTACATAATGGACAATATTTGATTGTTACCAAATGGCATCATATTATGAATGATATGCCCGAATATGGACAAATCGTTATTATTGATAGTCGTGTTAATCGTGTTCGTACATGGGTGGATGATGTAAAAGAACCACTGATGAACTATGCATCTGTTTTTAATAAATCCGCTCAAACAAATGATGTATGGGTAAAACGTGTAATAGGTAGACCTGGTGATGTACTAGAGTTTAAAGATGGTTATGTATGGCGTAATGGAGAAAAATTACAAGAACCATATACAAAAGATACAAAAATGAATTATACTCGGTCTACACCTGTAACAGTTCCTGAAGGTCATGTATTTGTAATGGGGGATAATCGCAATCACTCTAGTGATAGTCGTTTCATCGGCCCAGTTCCTGTTGATCATATTCTAGGATTTGTTTCTTACGCAATTTAATAATCGTGAAAGCCTATCTACGATAAATTTCATCGTAGATAGGCTTTTTATAAGTTAAGAAGGATTAAGTTATGTTGTATCTTGTGAAATGTATACTAAATAAAATTTAGCAAGATGGCTAGGTCGAATCTAAATATATCACTTATCAATCTTATAGAAAATAATCAATTCAAACAAATAAATTATTATAAATTATAAGATATGTTAGATCGGAAGAGCGTCGTGTAGGGAAAGAGTGTAGATCTCGGTG
>CAJZEE010000021.1 GCA_915066865.1 uncultured Veillonella sp. | reverse complement strand
AGTGTTCTTGTTTTCAAGAATTGATCAAAAAATAAGGGTTTGAGATTCATAACAACCTCTATAAAGCTAAACCAGCTACTTTAAGAATATCTTTATGTACAGCATCTAAATGCGGTTGAATTACTTCGAGCAAGAGATTTACTACTACGGTAGGATCAAATTGTTCATTTAAACATGGCATAGACACATCCATATAAATATTATTGTCTTCAACGCTCACATAATATTTTGACACTTTATAATCTTGATTTAACGTGTTAAGCTCTTTCAACACGGCAGGAATCACTTTTTCATCAATAGATGTTGTTGTGATAGCAATGCGTGCATAAGTGAACGCGGAATCGTCTACAACGATGAACACAGGTAGGCTATGATCATGAACATCCAAACGGCCATGATATACAACTGTATTAAGATCGTCTGTCATTTCTTCCTTTGTAAACCAAGTGTTGCCGCCTTTGTTAAGATCAGCAACGAGTAAGTCGAATTTTTCTGCTTTTTTATTCATAATTCCCTCTAACAATAATCAGACTAATTAGTCTTCGATAAACACACAACCATTATCTTTGAATTCTTTAATGCGAACTAAAGACTCTACACGGTAGCCCGCATTTTCGAGGCGTTCACGACCAGGTTGGAAAGATTTTTCGATAGCAATCGCCATTCCTACCACTTCATCACCTGCGTCTTGAACCAATTTAGCAAGGCCCATAGCCGCCTCACCAGATGCCAAGAAGTCATCGATAATCAACACTTTTTCACCAGCTGGCAAGAATTTTTTAGAAATAGTGATATCATAATTCTCTTCTTTTGTATAAGAGTACACAACACTATGATATACATCATCTACCATAAGGATGGATTTTTTCTTACGCGCAAATACCAATGGCACGTCTAGTTCAAGCGCGGCCATCAACGCCAACGCAATACCAGATGCTTCGATGGTAACAATACGTTGTACACCTGCATCACGGTAACGATCCGCGATTTCTTTACCAATTGCCTTAAACAATTGTGGATCGATTTGATGGTTTAAGAAACCATCTACTTTCAGCACCCGATTATTGAGGACAATCCCCTCTTCACGAATGCGTTCTTTTAATAATTCCATGTGCTCATACCTCCGCATAACTATCTTTAAATTTTAACGTAAAGAACCCCTTAGGGTCAACCTATATCTAGTAAAAGTCTTATAATATAACCCATAAATATCATTGCCAATATGACTTAAATATTTCGTATATGAATTATATAACTCAACTGCTTTATAAGAACATAATATAGCACGGCAAAACTTACACTAATATATAAAAGACACACTTTAAGAAAGTTTCCTAAAGTATGTCTTTAAACATGTCTTTTTCTTATAAAACTTTATCTCGAGTACTTTCACGATTAACTAGCAAGGACGTAAATCTTGCAGCCCCTTCAGATTGAGGAACCAAGCGAGAACGCACAAGCACAATGTCGCGTGTTGGTACCGGAATATCTGTATCGATGCGCACAATAGTCCCTTCTTGCATTTTTTGTTGTACCACATGATTAGGTAACATGGAAATACCCATGTTGATTTCTACAAGATCTAGTAATACATCGACGCTACCCAATTCAAAGCGAGGCTTACGACAAGCACCATGTGTTACATCGTCAAAGAATGTACGACTAGCAGAGCCTTTATGCAAGAGTAAAATAGGCTCGTTAAGAAGGCGCCCTTGATCAAAGAATCCTGCCCCTTTATAGTCAGGACCGCCAACAAAGACATCTTGAATGGTAGCTAGCGTAGTTACCTCTAACTGAGGATTATCTCTCAAGCCCTCATAATCATTAACCACGGCTAATTGCGCCTCTTTATTGAGTACTAATTCTACACAATCAGGAGACGGACGATTAATGATATGTAAGCCAATTTCACTTTCTTGTAATTGCCATTTGTGGAAATAAGGCAATAGGAAATGGCGACACAAAGTATCTGTGGCAGCCAAATTTAAACTTTCATAAGCTTGACTAACCCGTTCTTGTAATTGGGTAACACCATTATCAAGAATGGAGAAAGCTTTAGCTACCGTATCAAACAATTCTTTACCTTCTGGCGTGAACCCTACAGATTTTGTAGTACGCACGAAGAGAGGCATATTAAGTTCTCCTTCTAATTGTTTAATACTTTGACTGATGGCGGATTGGGACACGCCTAATTCTTTTGCGGCACGGGAAAAAGATAAATATAAGCCTACCCCTAGAAAGGTTCTATATAAATCTGCAGATACTGCCATTTTATTCACCTCTGTTATATACTAATAGTAACGTCTTACTTTTAAATACACATATCATTACCTTATTATAACTATAGACTCTCAATATATAATGAATATGTAGAAATCTTCATGAAAGTTAGGTCTTATGACCTTCATGAACTTTTCATATTTATTAGTATTTCTAATCTTTTCATTAGTAAGATTATCTTTACTTATAAGTCTAGACCGACTATACTTAATTTGTCAATATCCCATAGGGAATTATATACATTACAGGAGGCTACAATGGCTATACAACGATTATTCGTAACAAAACGAGAATCTTTCAACCTAGAAGCGCAACGCATGTTACAAACCTTACAACAGGAATTATCTATGCCTGCTACAGATGTGACAATCTATGAGCGATACGACATCGAAAATTTAGATGCAAAAGATCTAGAGTCTGCTAAAAATTTAATTTTTTCTGAACCTCCTGTAGATACTGTATTAGAAGAAATTCCAAGTGTACAAGGCTTTGTATTTGCTGTTGAATATGTGCCAGGTCAATACGATCAACGTGCTGATAGCGCAGAGCAATGTATTTCTATGCTCACACTTACATCCGGCCACATCGTGCGTTGTGCTCGCGTATATGCTATCGAAGGCACCTTTACAAAAGAACAAGAAAATGTCATTAAGGCCTACTACATTAACCCTGTTGATTCCCGCGAAGCGAGCCTTGACGTACCAAATACCTTAGCTCTCGATTTAGAAGATCCAAAACCGGTAGCAACAATCGATGGCTTTACTACGATGAGCAATGATGATTTAGAAGCTCTCATCAAGAACTACGGTCTTGCTATGACATTAGCAGACCTTCAAATGATTAGACAACAATACGCAGAGGTGGAACACCGCGATCCTACGATTACAGAAATTCGCCTCTTCGATACATATTGGTCTGACCATTGCCGTCACACTACCTTTATGACCGAGTTAACAGATATTACCATTGAAGACAGCCGCTTCACCGGTTCTATAAAGGAAGCCTTCGAAGAATATATGGAAGGCCGTGCTGAGCTCTACACGACTAAGAAAAAAGCTCGCTCCCTCATGGACATGGCTACATTGGCTGTAAAAGAATTACGCCACGCTGGAGGACTTACAAATCTCGATGAATCTGATGAAATCAATGCATGTACAATCATCGTCCCTGTCGATGTAAATGGCAAGACTGAAGAATGGTTGTTACTATTCAAAAACGAAACCCATAACCACCCTACTGAAATCGAACCATTTGGTGGCGCAGCTACCTGCTTAGGTGGTTGTATTCGCGACCCATTGAGCGGTCGCGCTTATGTATACCAAGCTATGCGCATCACAGGCTCTGGCGATCCACATACAAAACTTGAAGATACATTGGAAGGCAAATTACCACAAAGAAAGATCACCCAAGAAGCAGCTCGTGGTTACTCCTCTTACGGCAACCAAATCGGCCTTGCTACAGGTGAAGTAAAAGAATATTACCATCCTGGCTACGTAGCAAAGCGCATGGAAATCGGCGCAGTTATCGGTGCTGCACCTCGCAACCAAGTTCGCCGTGAGGTACCAGTTGCAGGCGATGTGGTAGTATTGCTAGGTGGTAAAACTGGCCGTGATGGCTGTGGTGGCGCTACAGGTTCCTCTAAAGAACATACCGTTGAATCTCTCTCCACATGCGGTGCAGAAGTCCAAAAAGGCAATGCTCTTACAGAGCGCAAAATCCAACGCTTATTCCGTCGTGGCGAAGTAACGACACTTATCAAACGTTGTAATGACTTCGGTGCAGGTGGTGTATCTGTTGCTATCGGTGAACTAACTGATGGTGTATCAATCAATCTCGACTTAGTCCCTAAAAAATATGCTGGCCTCGATGGTACAGAGTTAGCCATCTCTGAATCCCAAGAGCGCATGGCCTGTGTCATCGATGCTTCTGATGTAGAGGCATTCAAAGCATACTGCGACGAAGAAAACTTGGAGTGTACAGTTGTGGCAGAGGTAACTGATACAAATCGCCTTGTTATGAACTGGAATGGCGAAGCAATTGTAGATATTAGCCGCGACTTTTTAAATACAAATGGTGCTAGTCAACAACAAGAAGCTATCGTAAAAGCACCTACAGATCGATCCTACTTCTTACGTGGTTCAGCTAGTGCAGATAACTTCAAGGAAAAATGGATCGCAGCCGTATCCGATTTAAATGCAGCATCCCAACAAGGCTTAGCAGAACGCTTTGACAGCACTGTGGGCGCCAATAGAGTCCTCATGCCATTCGGTGGCAAATTCCAAAAAACGCCTACCCAAGGCATGGTTGCTAAATTACCGGTTCTAAACGGTGAAACTACAACGGCTAGTATTATGACTCATGGTTTTGTGCCTGAGTTATCTGCATGGAGCCCTTATCATGGTGCGCAATATGCAGTACTTTTATCTGTAGCAAAATTAGTAGCTCTTGGCGGTCGCCGAGAAGACGCATACTTAACATTACAAGAATATTTTGAACGCCTCAACTCTAAAGAATCTTGGGGTAAGCCAGTAGCAGCTTTACTTGGTGCTTATAAAGCACAAAAAGAACTTGAAATCGGCGCTATCGGCGGCAAGGACTCTATGAGCGGTACATTTATGGATCTTACCGTTCCCCCTACCCTCGTATCCTTTGCAGTTGGTACAGCTCATGTAGATAATATCGTGAACCAAGACCTTAAAGGCGTAGATCACCGCCTCGTATTCTTCGATGTACCTCGTACATACGATGACACCCCTGATTGGGATCGATTCAAAGAAAACTGCGATACACTACAAGAACAAATTGAAAAAGGTCGCGTTTACTCTGCCTATGTAGTTGATCAAGGCGGCATTCCTGAAGCAGTCACAAAAATGGCCCTTGGCAACAATATCGGTGTTAAATTCGATAAATACGCTGAACGTGGTATCTTCCAACCAGCCCTTGGTTCCTTCATCGTTGAAGTAGATATTACGGCTGTTAATTATCTTTTAGAATTACCTGATGTGAAAGTTATCGGCGTAACCCAAGCCACACCTGTTATCGAATGGGAAGGTCAATCCGTATCGCTCAAAGAAGTACAAGCGGCCTATGAAGCACCTCTAAACGATATCTTCCCAATGTACGCATCAAACGGCTTTGGTGAAGCAGTCGCTTACATCCATGACCAACACGCTAAGCCTCGTAGCACATCCTTAGGTGCAAAACCAAAAGTTCTCATCCCAGTATTTCCTGGTACAAACTGCGAATTTGACTCTGCTCGTGCCTTTGAACGAGCTGGTGCAGAAACAGATATCGTGCTCATTCGCAACCAAACTCCAGAACAATTAAAAGAATCTATCGACGTAATCAAAGCTAAATTAGCAGAGTCTCAAATTCTTATGTTCCCAGGAGGTTTCAGTGCTGGTGATGAGCCAGATGGTTCTGGTAAATTCATAGCCACCCTCTTCCGCAACCCATACCTTGCAGAAGGTTTAGAAAACCTCTTGTATAAACAAGATGGCCTTGTATTAGGTATTTGTAACGGCTTCCAAGCGCTCATCAAGTTAGGCTTGTTACCTGGTGGACATATTGAAACGTTAACTGCAGATCAGCCTACATTGACATACAATACTATTGGTCGTCACTTATCTCGCATGGTTAATACGAAAGTTATTTCCACAAAGTCCCCTTGGATGAGTGATGCTAAAGCTGGAGAAATTTACACGGTACCAATTTCTCACGGCGAAGGTCGCTTTATAGCGTCTCCTCAACAAGTGTTGGAGTTCAATAAAACTGGCCAAATCGCTACACAATATGTAGACTTTGATGGTATCGCCTCCATGGATAGTCACTTCAATCCTAACCAATCTGTAGCTGCTATCGAAGGTATTTATAGCCCTGATGGTCGCGTATTCGGCAAAATGGCACACTCCGAACGCTGTGGTGCAGGCATCAGCAAAAATATTCCTGGCCAATTAGAAATGCCAATCTTTACATCTGGTGTAAAATACTTCAAATAATTGGTCACTATGAACTTTCATGTGAAAGCCTACTTCTTCAAGTAGGCTTTTTCAATATTGATTTTTTTCGAAAATATTAGTATTATAAATTGATACTATATTTACAGACATGAGTTCTCATGTAAAGCTATACATACCTAGTGTGGGTTAAGAAAGGATTTTATTATGCATTGTGCTCAGAAAATGACTCATAATATCTACTGGATTGGTAGTAATGACTGGACAACAGAACGTTTCGAAAACTTATTCCCTATTCCAAATGGTGTTAGCTATAACAGCTATTTCATCGACGATGAAAAGACTTGTGTGGTAGACTCCGTAGATGCTGAAATTCGCGAAGAGTACTTCGACAACTTGACTCACCTCTTAAATGGTCGTGAACTTGATTACATCGTCGTAAACCATATGGAGCCTGATCATTGCCAAACATTATTGGAAACATTGGAACGGTATCCAAATTGTAAAATGGTAGGTAATGCTACAACATTCCGCATGTTTGAGCAATTCTATAACACTCCAAAACCAGAACAATACCATCAAATTAAAGAAGGCGATGAAATCTGTTTAGGTAAACATACTTTGGTTTCTTACACTATGCCTATGGTTCACTGGCCTGAAGTAACTTGTACATACGAAAAATCTACAGGCACATTGTTCTCTGCAGATGCTTTTGGTACATTCGGTACAGTTAATGGTAATATCTTTGCTGATCAAACCGATTTCGTAGCTACATACGAAGAAGAAGCTCGCCGTTACTATACAAATATCGTTGGTAAATACGGACCGCAAGTACAAAATGCACTTCGCAAAATTTCTGGCCTTGATATCAAACGCATTGCTCCACTTCATGGTCCAATCTGGCGCACCCCTGAATCTATCCAATATATCACGCACAAATACTTACATTGGTCCAGCTATACAGCCGAGCAAAAAGGTGTTGTCATCGCTTTTGGTTCCATGTATGGCAATACTCGTGCTATTGCTCAACAATTGGCTAAACAACTCTCCAAACGTGGCGTTACAGATATCAAAATTTACGATGTTTCCAAAACTAATGCTTCCTACATCATCTCCGATGCTTGGAAATATACTAACTTGGTAACTATCGCACCTACATATAACTTGAATCTATACCTTACTATGGAAAACTTTATCCATGAATTAAAAGCCCTTAACTTCCAAAACCATAAGGTATCCATCATCGGTAACCACTCTTGGGCTTCCGCTGCGATGAAAACAATGGTTTCCCATTTCGAAAATGACTTCAAAGACATTGAAATCGTTTCCGAACCACTAGATATCAAATCCTCTTTGAAAGAAGAAGATCTTCCATTAATTGAAAAAATGGCAGACGATATCAAAGCATCCATTGAAGCTGCTGAAATTAAAGACGTATTCTAATACCTAATACAAGAGCCGCCTATTTAGGCGGCTTTTTTCTTTTTATATACTAGATTTTATACGCCTAAAACCAGGCTATGTTTTTTGGTTTAGATCCATTTATTGAGATCAAATACTATATTTTAAAAGCCTTGTAAATATGCAATAATTCTACTATTTTTTTGCTTGACATAAATCTAACTTTTTCATATACTATACAAGTACCTGTTACACAACAGAATACATGGAGAGGTGTCCGAGCGGCTGAAGGAGCATGATTGGAAATCATGTGTGCGGTTATCCCGTACCCAGGGTTCAAATCCCTGTCTCTCCGCCATAGTAAAAGCAGTGCTTTCGCACTGCTTTTTTATTTGCATATAAAGAAAAAGCTATTCGAATTATACTCGAATAGCTTTTTGTATGTCACACTATATTAGTTGTGAATTTTCTTTGCAATATCACCGATAATTTCAGGTGTCGTTCTACAACAGCCACCAATGATTTCAGCTCCAGCTTTTCGCCATACCTCAACGTAGTCTACAAATGATGCAGCATCGCCATACCAAGTTTTAGTTTTACTATCATAGCTTTCACCAAGATTAGGATATACAGCAATTGGTTTATCTGTAACGGTACGGATATCTTTTATCAATGATTCTACATATTCCGGTTTACTACAATTAATGCCAATCCCCGTAATAGGATGTACCTTATCGATCATTTGTGCACATTTAATAATGGTTTCGCCACTAGAAACATGGTGCCCATCTTTACAGGAAAAAGCAATCCATCCGGGAATACCTTTTGATGTAAATGGATCAGACATAGCTCTTGCAATAGCAATCGCTTCAGCATAAGACGGTATAGTTTCAAAGGATAATATGTCTGGATGTTCTTCGCAGAACAATGCTAGTCGTGGAATATGGAATATCTCTAGATATTCTGTTTGCACATCAGGATAACCACGGTATTCAGAGCCATCAGCCAAGAAAGCGCCATAAGGTCCTACAGAGGCTGCCACCAACGGTTTAGGTAAAGCACCTTCAGAAAAATATCTAACCCCCTCAGGAGTCTCTTCACCAAGTTTAATACCACGCAATGTAAGCGCCCCACTCGCCTTTGCTTCTAAAAACTCATTACGAGCTTGCACGGCTAAACGAACAGATAGTTTAACGAGCTCTATCGCTTCTTCCGTTCCATAACCTAAACCTTTAAAGCCTGCTACTGTCGCTTGATAGCCAGAGCTTTGAATGATATCGGCACCCGCAGCTAAATAAGAAATATGTATTTTCTTAATGATATCTGGCTGATCCATGAGAACCTTAGCAGACCACAACTTATGTTGAATATCACAGCCATAACGCTCTAATTCGGTCCCTAAAGCTCCATCTAAGACGAGGGCGCCCTTTTCCTTAATAATATCTAAAAATGCACTTCGTTTAGCCATCATATCACCCATTCTATACATACCTCATATAACACGAGGCTTACCTAGCATATTATATCAAATAATACATTCTGGTACTATCTACAAACTATTTTAATACCTCTGCTGGAGGTTCCTTACCAAACCATTTCTTATAAATTTCTGCGTATTTACCATTTGCTTTGATCTTAGCCAAACCATCATTGATTTTGTTAAGCAACTCTGTATTGCCTTTTTTCACAGCAATGCCTAATGGCGCCGCATCATAATCTTCTCCAGTGACCTTTGCGATACCTTTGCCCTTACCATTAACATAATATTCATTTACTGGTGTATCGTTGATAACTACATCGACACCTTTATTTTGTAGTTCTAAGAAAGCATCGACGATGATATTAAACTGACGTACCTCGGCATTTGGAATCTTACTGGCGATTTCAGCTCCAGTAGAACCAATAGAAACACCTATACGTTTCCCTTCTAGATCCTTAAAGCTATTAATATTGGTGTTATCAATGTTCACAACGAGACCATTACCTGCAATATAGTACGGTTTACTAAAATCAACGGATTTTGCTCGTTCTTCAGAAATAGTCATATCCGAAATAGCGATGTCGATGGTGTTACTTTGTAATGCTGGTAAAAGCGCATCAAAGTTTAGATTTTGAATATCTGCTTCTATGCCCTCTTCGTTTGCAATCGCATTGATAATATCAATATCAAATCCAGCTAATTTACCACTATCTTTATCTTTAAAACCAAATGGTGCATAGGTCGCATCAGTACCTACGCGCCATGCCTTCTGACTATTCCCCTCCTGACCACAGCCTGCGATTAATAAACTACTAGCAATGGTGAAAGCCCCTAATAGAGCTGCTATTTTCTTAAATTTCATATTATTATCCTTACTTCTCTCTGTTCTATCTAGAAACAGAGTTCTTCTTAATCAACTAATATATCTATACTTACACTTATGAGCATAATAAAAATAATACCTCTAAAGGTATTATAGTTTTATGATAACATTCGATATAGTACGGGTCAATAAATCCAACTATACCAATAGGTATTGAATTGATATAGTTTTTAGCTATATCGAAAATAACATTCCTAAGTATATAAAAAGACCGCCTTTACCAAGCATAGATGAAACTTGATAAAGGCGGTCATCCCCAAAATGGAGGATTCCTGGTTATTTATAGAATAAATAAGCTATTCAATTCATTTAGGATATATAGTATGTAATTTATTTAGCATGTTTAGCTTTTATATACATAGCTACCTTGTACAAGAACGTACAGAGTAATAAATACATTACGATACTGAGGTATGTCGCTTCAGGTGTTTCTACCCAAGCTTGAGCGAATACATCAACACCTGCAATGCGAAGTACCGCACTGAACAAGGATCCAATAGCACCACCGGCTACGAGACCAGAGGCAATTGTACTACCTTTGGAGAAGCGAAGATCTGCCAATTCTTTGTCTTTTGTACTATTTTGTACAAGATACGCAATCAAACCTCCGATAAGTAATGGTGTATTAATTTCCATTGGCAAGTATGTGCCCAAGGCAAATGCCAACGGGGGAACTCTTACCATCCACAAGATGATTGCAAATAATGCACCAGCCATATAAAGAGGCCATTGAGCACTACCACCAGTCATCATTGGCTCAATGATTGCGGCCATAGCATTCGCTTGAGGTGCATTTAATGCATGATCTCCTACAAATCCATAAGCATCGTTTAAAAGAATCATAACACCTACAGAAAGTACGGCACAAAGAATAGTACCAACGATTTGCCATTGTTCCATTTTCTTAGGTGTAGCACCTGTCATATGTGCCACCTTAAGTTCAGACATAAAGTTACCAGCCATCCCAATAGTAGTACCAATAAAGGATGCCATCATGAGGACTGCAATCATACCGACCTTACCAGTCATACCTGCTGCGGTTAAGCATACAGCGGAGATAATAATCATAAAGATTGTCATACCTGAAACTGGTTCTGTACCTGTATAAGCGATGGAACTAATCCCCACTACAGATAATAGGAATGACATAATAAGAACAATTAAGAATGCTACAATTGTTTGTCCGAAGCTTTCAGCATACATAAAATGGAAATATGCTGCAAATAAAACTGTACATAACAAGATGCCAGCACCAATCCAAGATGTAGGTACATCACGTTGTGTACGAAGCAAATTAACATCTACAGTTTTAGAACTAAAGATATCAAGCACTGCATTTTTAACAACATTTGCTACCACTTTAGACATTGTAATCAAACCAATAATGCCTGCCATAGCGAGCATGCCGATACCAATATGACGAACATAATCGAGGAATACCTTGCGAATTGGGGCCTCGCCCAATGGAACTGCATGACCGCCAATTTGCATAATATGTTCAGGTGCTAAATAGTACACAATCGGAATACATACAAACCAAGAGAAGAAAGAGCCGGCTGCAATGATAGCCGCATAGCGAAGGCCCGTGAAATAACCAAGGCCAAGCAATGCTGCATCAGTATCTACCGCTGCGGTTAGCTTAGTTTGATCTGCAAGGGCTGCCCCCCACTTAAAGGTAGCAGTGCGAATAACCTCTTGCCACCACCCTAAACTATTAAGAATAAAGTCATACACGAGAGCAATTAAACCAGAGCCAAGCATAAGTTTTGCTTTGCTACCTTCATTACTCATCAATACTTCCGCTGCAGCACGACCACTTGGGAACGGATACACATAGTGCATTTCTTCAACGAAATAGCGGCGGAACATAACGCATAATAAAACACCTAAAACGCCGCCAAGAATGATAGGAATCGCCATTTGTACAAAAGATACATCTGTTACATTCCAGATGTAAAGGGCTGGCAAAAAGAACATAGCCCCTGCTAATGTGTTCGTACTAGAACTAGCGATAGCTTGAATGTGTACCGTTTCGGCAAAAGCATTTTGTCGCTTTAAAATAACTGCTGTACCCATAGCAAGTACAGATACTGGTGCAAAGGCATCTACTGTTTGACCGATTTTCAAACATAAATAGCCAACAGCCAGTGTGAAAACTGCCGCATAGAACAAGCCCCAGAAGACTACATATGAGTTAATCTCTACGTAATCTTTCTTAGGATCTAACACCGGTTCTATGGGTGGAATGGAACGAACCTCGTCCGACATAGTAAAACCTCCTCACAGAAAAAGTACAAACGTATAACTATTCACCTTTATACTAACACGGTACTACACATGGTTCAATGGTTTTCTATGCACTATGCGAATAAAACAACACACCCCCTATAAATAATTATTTTGCATTTTTGGCGTCCCTGTTCTACAATGAAAGTATATTAAGAATCTCTATTATGTAACGGTATCGTATACTACCCTGTATAACACGTATGTTTACTTACGAGGAGGCTCATTATGGAATCAATGGTCGAACGTTTTGTACGCTATACGAGCATAAATACACGGTCTAATGAGGAAAGTACAACCATTCCTAGTACTCAAACTCAAGTAGACTTTGCTACGAATGTGCTCGTCCCCGATTTAAAAGCAATAGGATTAGATGAGGTTATTTATAATCGTGAAAATGGTTTTGTCATCGGCACATTAAATGCTAATACTGATGAGAAAACTCCTTCCATCGGCTTCATTGCCCATATGGATACAGCTGATTATAACGCAGAAAATATTAAGCCTCGTATCGTAGAAAACTATGATGGTAGTGATATTTGCCTTAATGAAGAACATCAAATCTTCACCCGTCGTACAGATTTTCCTAACCTAAAAAATTACATTGGCAAGTCCTTAGTTGTAACCGATGGTCTAACACTTCTTGGTGGTGATGACAAGGCTGGCATCTGTGAAATCATGGAAGCCCTCGCCTATCTCGTATCTCACCCAGAAATCAAACATGGTAAAATCATGTGTGCTTTCGGTCCAGATGAAGAAATCGGTACTGGTGCTGACCACTTCGATATTAAACAATTTCCTGTAGACTATGCTTACACTATCGATGGTGAAAGCCTAGGCCAACTCGAATATGAAACCTTTAACGCTGCTGGCGGTACAGTAACCCTCAAAGGCGTATCTGTTCACACAGGTACTGCCAAAGGCATTATGATCAACTGTGCTAAACTAGCTATGCAATTTGATGCTTTATTACCAGGAGCAGCTGTTCCTGAGCACACATGTGGTCGCCAAGGTTTCTTTATGCTCATGAGCATGGAAACACAAGTAGATACCGGCAAAATGAACTATATTATCCGCGATCATAATAAGGAATTGTTCGAAGCAAAAAAAGCATTCTTCTTACAAGCAGGTCAAACATTGAATGAAATATATGGGCGTGAAGTATGTGAGGTCTCTGTAAAAGACCAATACTATAACATGTACGATATCATTAAAGACAATATGGAATGCGTAAACGTAGCCAAAGCAGCAATGAAAAAAGCTGGAATTACACCTATTTGTGATCCTATTCGCGGTGGCACAGATGGATCCAAAATCTCCTTCATGGGCATTCCTACACCAAATATTTTTACAGGCGTAGAAAATCTACATGGTCGTCATGAATTCGCATGTATCGATGATATGAAAAAAGCTGTTGAAGTTATCGTTAATATTGTAAATATTGAAAAATAATAATATTAGCAAAGCAGTACTAGATAACCAAAAAGGACTATACGAGCCTAGGCTCGTATAGTCCTTTTATTTTACATTTTACGCAAGCTTACCATTATGTTTACGATTCCTAATTTCTTCTTCTTCAGCGCGAGCTTTCAACGAGAGGTCTTTCTCAGTCCCCACATAACGACCATATAATAAATAATAAACAACCAGCGCAAGGAGCGCCACAACAACGGTTACATGGAACATACTAGTATAACCTACAACCTCTTTAACAGCGCCTAAAATATAGGGGCCAAAGCCTAGCCCCATGTCCAAGGCAATGAAGTATGTGGATGTGGCAACACCAATACGATGAACAGGTACTATTTTAACAGTAACAGCTTGTCCGTTGGACATAAATGTACCATATCCAAGGCCAACAAACACAGCCGATAAAAGCACAAGCCATGTAGAGTGGGCGATGGATAATAAGAAAATACCAAGTGCTAAGGATACAAAACAAGGATAAAGAACAAAGTTTTCCCCTTTCATATCAAACACAATGCCAAGCAATGGTCTTGTTATAGTAATAACTACAGCATATACAACAAAGAAGAAGGTACCTGCCATAATAAGATCTAGGTCTTTTGTGTAGGCTGCCATAAAGCCAATAACACCAGAGTATGCAAAGCCGACTAGAATGGAAACAAGACTGATTGAATTCATCCGTGGTTCAATGTAGTCCGAGATTCTAATGCCCTTATGTGCTTCTGATTCGATACCAAGTTTAGGTTCATTAAATTTCATGATGACAGAGCCAATACCGCAAAGGATGATAAGTGCAACACAGAATGCGATGATAAAATCATAACCAAGACTATGAAGCATCAAGATACCTAAGAATGGCCCTACTGCAGCGGCGAGAGAGGTAGATAAGCCATAATAGTTAATCCCTTCCCCACGGCGTGACGTAGGAATAATAGCAGCTATGATAGTACTTGTAGCAGTAGATGTAATACCATAAGCAAAACCATTTAAGAAACGAACACTATCAAGCATTAGTAAATTAGGTGTGTAGAAATACATAGCCGTTGAAATCAAGTAAATCAATAACCCTAAATAGAGCATCTTGCGACACCCTAGGATACTGATAAACCGCCCTGCCAACAAACGGGCTACAACGGTGCCAATAATATATATACCAACAGCAAGTCCCGCTTGACTAGCCGTAGCATGAAGATTATCTTTTGCTACAACCGCAATAATAACGATTAATAAATAATAAATTAAAAATACTAAGAAATTAATCAAAGTATCAAGGACAAAGGATTTTGTCCACAAGGCCTCCTTAGCCTTATCCATATTATCAACTCCATTTTTTAAATTATTGTCAACCAGTTTGCGACAACGGTTAATTATAAACCTCTCATTATAAAAAACAAGAATTAAAATATTATATATCTCATCAATTTTATTTATAACAAACTACATATTCACAATAAATATGCATTAAATTCCATTTTAATATCTCATATATTTTTACGATATAAAAACACCTTCAATAGCGACAGATGAGACCAAAAGACCCAAAGCCAACTATTAAAGGTGCTACTTTAAATATTTATTTTGTTTTTAGACCACAAGCTTTGAAGAAATTCTTATACGCTTCAGCCTTTTTCGGTAGGCTCAACGGATAAGCACGTGATGTAGATGGCAAACGTGTCAATGTCAATTCCCGACCATTAAATACAAAAGGAATTGTTTCACCAGTTTTAGGTAATTTAACCTTTTCTGGTAAAAGGCTCAATAAAATCTCCGTAGCCTTGCCGCCTGTTGTACCAATATGCTTACAGTCAGGGATTTGCTCCAGTACGTCCGCAAGTGGAACTGGTTCAACGACCTTAAGAAATGCATCAGATGCATTCTCCTTTTCGCGAATAGCTTTCAAAACAGTAGGACAAGATGCAATTCCAGCTTCAGACAAAAAGGCTTTAATCTTCTCAGGATCCATCGCTTTTTCCTCACCATCTCTAAAATGATCCTTTTCATCAAAGAATACGAGGCCAAAAACACGCCACATATCATTTTGGAAATTTGGATAATGGAATTCCATAGCACGTTTTGATTGTTCTGGAGGAAATGTGCCCATCATCATGACTGTTGCCTTCTTTGGTAAGAATGGAGGGAATGGTCTTGTTTCAATTGTTTCTGCCATATAGCATCAACTCCTTTCACATTCTAATATGAACTTAATTTTCAATACAATATATGAGATATATCACACATTATAATCCAATTAGCTCCTAGGTGAAAGCAACTAAAGAACTTATTAAAATATATCAATAGACTTACATTATCTATTATTATTGGCCAATTGGTTGAGAAACTAAGGTATTAATATGATCAAAACCAACTGGTGTCGGAGATACGAGATACAAGCAAATTACAGCAGCCACGGCAAAACCGATTGCCAAATAAGAGAAACTGCCATTCCGAGGAAATTCATACATACCAAAGAGGCGTATCCCTATAGCAGCACCAATAGCTGTAATTAAAGACGGTATAGAAAAAATGTTATAAAAGCCGAATACTACCATAAGTCCTGCATAGCCCCCTACTACAGTAACCATAGGCAACATGCGATCCATTGGATTTGGAATGGATCGCGTTAGTGCAGCTGGATAATATGAAGCCTCTACGCCAAACATGCCTAAGAATATATTAAAACCAGCCCAAATGCTATCCCATACACTTCTAAAAGCATCTCTATGCTTGCCGGCATACCATGCAAAGTCCGTAACGATTAAAATGGCTAAGCCTACACAGACAAAGTAGAATTCACTAGGAATTTTAGGGCCTATATAAGCACCTACAGCTGTTACAATGGCACTCAAAATCGATGCTACTATTACGCGCTGTAAACGAGGCCGTTTATTTTCAGGAATGCGTTTATACACAGTAGCCAATAACTCTAAAACAAAGCAAGCCATAAAAACAGCAATGCCTGCAGCAGGAACAAAGAAGGCACTCACCAAACTCAAAATGAAGGGAATGCACAAGCGCCATTTAGGGAATAAGACAAGATCTTTATAATCTAAACGAATATCTTGTGTTTCCATAGTGAAGTTGTTGTACACCACAAAGAGCAACATAAAGGCGATTACGTCAACCGCAGTTGCACCCCAAATCAATAAAGTTGGTACTACAACCATAGATAAGGCTACCCCAGAAAGGCGAGATAAGCCAGCAGCCACTAAGCCCAGTAATAAAAACGGTGTTAAAGCAGATATAATTTCAAGCATAATATTCCTCCCATCATTGTATAAATTTAAGTATATAGTATCTACCACACTACATCAAGGAGAGATATATTTTTTCATAGCTAGACGCTTTCGCACAGCAGAGGTAGAGCATCCCATCACCTGTGCAATCTTTGCAACTCCATAACCTTGTGCACGGAGTTTTTTAATCTTATTTTCGTCTAGATCAAGAGTATTTGCCCTTATTTCTATACCTTGCTCTCGCAAATACATTGCCACTGTAGAACCACGTATCCCATAAGCCAGTCCAATGTCATCTGTACTCATGTGATGATGAATATATAAATAAGCCATCTCCTCTACGCGCATAGGCTTTCGAAGTTTAGGAAGTAAGCAATTCCCCATATGCCGCAATACATGGTGAACTTTCCATCGCGATATACCATACATACGCGCAATGGCATCTGTACTATTTCCACTTTTATAAGCCCTACATATACGCACTACATCTATAGAGACATTCTTATTTGATTTTTGGCAGGCTAATCCATATTCTTTCAAGCGATTCGCCATCGTCGTAATAGACACATCATAACGCTTTGCTAATGAATGGAGCGACCACTTACCGGTTTCATACAAAGCTTGTACATGTACCATATTGATTTCTTTCTTCAGAGGCCTCCGTTCGATATCGTACGCTTTCATACGGCGCATGATGGTATCAACACTACATTGGAAATAATCCGCCACATCGCGAACGCTCCATTGTTTCTCTATATATAATTGCTGCAACAGCTGTTTTGGTATAACACGCACATTTCGATACATAATTTTGCCCTTCCTTATAAACGAACTCCTTCCCCTATTATTGTGAAAGTTTCACTAGGAAAAAACAATAAAAAAGAGGTTCCTAATAGTCACATAGGTGACCAATAGGAACCTCTTTCAATATGTAATTATATGCCCCACATTATGATATGTGACAGTATGGTTGCTATACCACATCAGTGCACAATCCATTATTATTTATGTTCCAATAAAACCATAATTAGTTTATACACTTATAAATAGATTACTTCATTAACGGTATCTACGTTCAAGAGCTTTAGGTTTACTTAAAATGATGGACCATTTCATGCCCTCTTTTAAAGCATGATTAGATTTACGACCGCGAGTTGAAGTCGCAGCTAGAGCAGTAGGCGCAGTTGTAATGCCTACATTTTCAATAAGAACTTGCTCCTCTTTAGCTACTTTATCTCGTTTAAACTCAGCTAGTCTTTCACTTAAGGTCGGCCCCGTAACAGCTTCTCTATCTAAGCGAGTCTTACTGGTAGTATAACTTGGAGTGCTACTGGAACTTTTCATTGATAAGGCTTCAATATCTCGTTGAGCTGCTGCAGCCTCTTCATTGAAATGTATGTCCTCCATAGTTTGCGATGGGGGTTCTGGTTGCTGATTGACAATCGGTTTATCTTCATAAGAGTCCTGATAAAAGTCATCAACCTTAAACAAATCTTCCATAGACGGTTCATCTACCTTGCGTTCTATGGAGATGCCATATTCGCGCTCCATATCTTCCCAAGTTCCGCCACCAGAGCTTTCATACTCATCATACTCTTCAGACTCTTCAGTATTCTTATTTTTTATAATGGAAAAAGCAATGTACGCTATGATACCTAAAACAAAGATTGGATTATGCGAAAAGATGGATAGCACTGAAGACAAAATAGAGTCCATAGCTACTCCTATTCACCATCTGCTAAGTTTTCACGCATTTTAGTGTCTGCAATAATATTGTTCATATTGTAGTAATCCATAACGCCAAGATTACCATTTCTGAAAGCTTCTGCCAATGCTTTAGGGACTTCAGCTTGTGCTTCCACAACCTTAGCTTGCATGTCTTGTGTTTTAGCACGCATTTCTTGTTCTGTAGCAACAGCCATTGCACGACGTTCTTCCGCACGAGCTTGAGCGATTTTCTTATCCGCTTCCGCTTGGTCAGTTTGCAATTGAGCGCCAATGTTACGTCCTACGTCTACGTCAGCGATATCGATGGACAAGATTTCGAATGCAGTACCCGCATCAAGGCCTTTACCCAATACAGTACGGGAAATGTGATCTGGATTTTCCAATACATCTGTATGTTCTTCAGAGGAACCTACAGTCGTTACGATACCTTCACCTACACGGGCAATAATTGTGGCTTCACCAGCACCCCCAACGAGGCGATCGATATTCGCACGTACAGTAACACGAGCACGAACTTTCAATTCGATACCATTTTTTGCTACCGCAGAAATAATTGGAGTTTCAATCACTTTAGGATTAACGGACATTTGAACCGCTTCCAATACATCACGACCGGCGAGGTCGATAGCTGCGGAACGTTCAAAGGTCAACGGAATAGATGCCCGTTCAGCGGCAATCAAAGCATCTACAACGCGGTCAACGTCACCACCTGCGAGGTAATGAGCTTCCAACTGATTTACATTCACATCAAGACCTGCTTTATTAGCTTTAATCAAAGGCATTACGATTTGAGATGGATTTACACGACGTAAGCGCATACCTACAAGTGTAAAGATACCTACGTTAACGCCCGCTGCTAGAGCAGATACCCAAAGCCCTAATGGCACAACATATAAGAATACCATAATACCAATCAGCAAAATGGGAATCAAAATTAAAATACCTACATCCATAATAACCTCCATTATTTACAACGATGTTGTGAAAGCTTAATCTCGCTTTCTAACAATATTGCGGCCACCTACAACTCGAAGGACCACAATAGGTGAACCGGCATCGATGAAGTCACCTTCGGTTACAACATCTACCAAATTACCATTAATCTTAGCAATACCTGCAGGGCGTAGTGTTGTATGAGCTACACCTTCCTTGCCAGCCAAATCTTCTAATACATCATTAGATACATAACCGGCTTTTGTCGTAGACCGTTGCCCTAAGGTAAACAATTTGCCTATCCAAGTCTTCTCAAAGTGATTAAAGAACACAATGATAATGACAATTAACAAGGCTGTTAATCCTAGCACGGCATACAATGCTACCGTACCTTCCCCAAGAGCTACATAAACGCCCCATAGGAATGCGCAATAACCGATAAGACCTAAAATACCGCCTGGTACTACAAGTTCTACAGCCATCAAAGAAACACCGATAGCCATCCATATTAAAAACTCCATAGGCCCTCCTCTCTAAAATTAATTTTATACAACTTATATGTTTATTATACAATATTGAAGATAAATTATAAAGATACTAAACAAAAACGACTACTTTTACAGATACAATCTGATTCAGTAGTCGTTTATTATATTGAATACAAGTCAATTCACCTTAATCTCAAGGTTCTATGCCAAGAGCTTAAAGTCGTATAAAGTTATACTTCTGTTTTTTTCAATTGGTCATTGCCAACGCCTGTTTTTTGAAGGATCAACAAACAAATGCTCATCGCCATACCTACTACAGTAGCAAGACCCATCCCTTTTAACACTACAGGACCAACCGCAAGTTCTGCGCCGCTAAGACCTACCACAAGGATAACGGATGTAAGAATCATATTAACAGGGTTTGTATAATCCACCTTACGTTCTACAAGCATACGCAACCCAGATGCTGCGATAATGCCGAACAAGAGAATAGAAACCCCACCCATAACAGGTACTGGGATAGCATGAATAAGTGCTGCCACTTTACCAACAAAGGATATAATCATCGCAAGAACTGCAGCACCACCAATTACCCATACGCTAAAACAACGAGTAATTGCAAGTACACCGATGTTTTCACCATACGTCGTATTTGGTGTAGCACCAAAGAAACCAGAAAGAATATTTGCAAGGCCATCACCAAGCAAGGATCTTTGTAGACCAGGCTCTTTCATCAAGTCTTTAGCGACGATATTACTAGTAACAACTAAATGACCAACATGCTCTGCAAATACTACGAAGAGCGCCGGCATAATCATGATAATCGCATTGATATCAAATACAGGCATACCATAGAACTGAGGCAATGAAAGCCAAGGAGCAGCTTCTACACCAGAGAAGTCAACAACTCCCATCACAGCAGACAATACATAACCGGAAACAACACCGATAAGAACAGGAATAACAGCTAAGAAACCACGGAAAACAACAGTGCCAAGCAAGGTAACAACTAAGGAAAACATAGAGATAATAACAGCTTGGCTATGGCTCATGCCTAAATCTTGATTACCGATAAGGCCAGACATACTCATCGCTACTGGCGCTAATTCTAAGCCGATAATCGCTACGATAGCACCCATTGCCGCTGGTGGGAATAATTTATCAATCCAACGTGTACCAATATAACGTACGAGAACAGATAAAATTACAAAAGATAGACCAAATACAACGAAAGCCCCTTTTGCCGCTTCATAACCAAGACCAGCAGATAACACACCTGCTACAGGCGCAATAAAGGCAAAGCTAGAACCAAGATATGCAGGAATCTTACCCTTACACACAAATAAGTACAATAATGTACCAATACCATTCATAAACAATGCTGTTGCAGGGTCTACTTTTAATAAATACGGTACCAATACAGTAGAGCCAAACATGGCAAATAAATGTTGAAAACTAAGTGGTAACATTCGGCCCCATGATGGGCGTTCTTGAATATCAATATAATCTTTCATCGTTTCTCCTCACACACAATATAACGATGCTAAGTTCATATAGTACAGTCCTTAAATATACTCTATGAATTTACACAAACAGATTTATCTTATGATACATACGTTAGATATTAACGTTCAAATTTAGTCTGTCTACGAGTCGACTTTTTAGAAGGCCGTGGTTTAAACGGTCCAGGCATATTTGTCTTATTAGTACGCGTCGTAGCAGAAGGCTTGAAACGACTTTGTGTTTCTTCACGCAAAGATGGTAATGGTTCAGCTGTACCAACTTGTTTTACCCCTTCTACATTACGACGACCAATGCTTGCCAACAACCCAATAGCCATAAAATTCATCAATAATGAAGAGCCCCCATAACTAACAAACGGTAATGGTACCCCTGTTACAGGCATGATACCGCATACCATGGCGATATTAAACAAGGCCTGACCACTGATAAGCAATGTTATGCCCATTGCTAACCATTTTCCGAATTCATCACGAGCCTTATTAGAAATGCGGAACCCAAAATAGGTAAAAGCTGCAATCAGAACGACAACAAACACTGCACCAACGAAACCCATTTCTTGGGCCCATACAGCAAAGGCAAAGTCCGTATGTGCTTCTGGTAAGTAAAAATACTTTGATGTACCTTGCATAAAGCCTTCGCCTAAAATACCGCCAGAACCTACTGCCAACAGCCCTTGAACTGTTTGATACCCCATATCCTGCGCATGAGGCCAAGGATCAAACCAAGATTGAATACGTTCCCAGCGATATGGCGACATACGAGCTGCAATAAAGCCAAGGAATCCAGCTATCACAAAAGCTCCGCCAAAGAATTTTCCATCAAAGCCCGCTAAGTAAATGAGCACAAAGGAAAAGCCAAAAATCAATACGGTCGTGCCCATATCTGGTTGCAAGATTGTTAAGCCTGCAAATATAATTGGCCATATTAACATTGGCAACATATAACTTATACGTTCACTAAAATAACCTTGTAAATTAATGAGAGGGTTAGTATGCTTTGGTTTTCCCCATTTCCGCATGGTGCTCAATTTAGCCGACGTCCATATCAAGGCAGCCAATTTCGCAAATTCTGAAGGTTGAATCGATACAGGCCCAATAACAATCCAACGACGTGCACCATTAATGACTGCACCAATCACAAGAACCAAAATCATACCAATTAGTGTAGCAATCATAATTCTTTGCAACATGTGAGGCTTCTGTAACTGACGGTAATCGTAACGATACAATATAACACCTGCCGCCATAGACAAAAACAAGAATGTCATATGTTTTAAAAAGTATCCTAATAATCCCGTATTTTCATAGATAGAGCTGATATACGTAGCACTAAAGATATTTACACTGCCTATAATTGTAATGAGAAGAATAGGTAAGAGCATACCTTGTAAATCATTTTTAAAGAGTGAGCCCCACCGACTATCCCCCTTATTCGGTGTTTGCATGTTAAGCCTCCTTTTGAACTTTTGGCTTAATTGCTTCTAAGCGAAAAATAGGTTGTCCTTTTTTACTAAATTTTTCTTCATACTCAGTTTTTACATTTGGAAGGTCTGTGCTATGTAAATCATACGTTACATTTTTAAGCTCCCAACCACACGCTTTAAACTCTTCAAGAGAGAACATGAACAACCCTTCATTATCTGTCTTAAAGTGAACTTCTCCACCATCTTTTAAAAGGCGGGCATAACGATTGAGGAATGTGTGATATGTAAGGCGGCGTTTTGCATGTTTAGCCTTAGGCCAAGGATCACAGAAGTTAATATAGAAACGATCAACTTCTCCAGGTGCCACTATCTCTTCGATACCTGCAATATCAAATAGAGAGACCTTTGCATTGTTTCGCTCTCCTTCAAAGATTTTTTGTGCTGCATAATAGATAACACCCATTTGTACTTCAAAACCTACGAAGTTAGCATTTGGATACGCTTCAGACATCCCCGCAATAAAGCGACCTTTCCCCGTCCCTAGTTCCATATATAATGGGTACTCAGGATGTTCAAATAATTCACGCCACTTGCCTTTAAACTCTTCTTGTCCAGACAAAATGATGTGAGAGTCATATTCGTGGATAGCTTCATCAATCCATGGTTTTCTACGAAGGCGCATACTTTCTCCTAACATCTATTTTTAATAATATATTTATATTTGTTTATATTTATTATTACAGGTCATATACCTATCTTATTAATTATAGAAAAGGGGACCTTAAACGTCAATTACATTCTATGGATTTAACCCTAATCATTAAAACTGTGAAAGTAGAAGCCATAAAAAAAGACCTACTTCCGAAAGAAGTAGGTCTACATTTTATTGGAAAATCATAGCTTCTAAATTTTCAATTTGATATTGACTTAGGCCAAGTTCAGATAAACTCTTTTCAGCTGCAGTAAAAAGATTATTTTTACCAACTCGAGTACCTAGTGCTGCCGCAGCGACCAATTCACGGTCCAATTTACCTAAACGTGAACGATTACGATTTTGAGGTTTTGGTTTTTTCATACGGAACGTATTATATTGAACCCCCTCTTTTGTTTCCTCAGCTTTTGGCTTTGTTAAAGGCGCCCCATTAGTGCCATTCCCCAATAAAGCACTAAGTCCTGTTTGCTTTGGAACCAATTTTTCGTACTCATCGCCAAACTCAGGGCGTTCATCACGTAATTGATCAAATGTAGCTAAAGCAGCATTCATTTGTTTCAAGCCAGCAGCAGAGTAAAGTTGACGAATGGCAATACTCACCTCTTGTGGCGTCAACGTGCCTCGCTCAATAGCAGATGCAATTACACTCTTTAATGCACCTTGATCACCAGACGCAGTATAGCGGCCGATTTCAACCAAGTCTTTCTGACGTGCATTAAGCTCTTTTGGCGTATATATATTTATCTCAGATATAGATGGTGCCTGTTTAGAAGGTTGTTCTCCCGCCCCATTAGCCTCAAACATATAGCCACCGGCAACGATGGCCACGGCTAATGTTAAGGTTAATACTCTTTTCAAAGTCTTACAATCTCCCTTATCATTAATACTAATTGTATAATACTGCAATAGTAGCGTATATTATCAATGGATTTATTTTACTGTTCTACTGTAATACATACTGTAGATATTATTATATAATACTTCATCTAATTTTTATAGTCCTATTCGAAAAAAATCTATAATCTAGATCGG
>CAJZEE010000020.1 GCA_915066865.1 uncultured Veillonella sp. | reverse complement strand
ACGGCGACCACCGAGATCTACACTCTTTCCCTACACGACGCTCTTCCGATCTAGCCTTTAGCCTTAGCTGCTTCTTGAACGGCTTCAATTGTTTTATGTGGTACAGAAGACTCTACGAAAATCGCTTTAATTTTGTGGTCTACGATATATTGAACCAGTTCATTCACATCTTGTGTGCCTGCTTCTGTAGCAGTGCTTACACCTTGTAAACCTTTTACTTCAAAACCGTACGCACGAGCAAAGTATTGGAATGCATCATGAGCTGTTACAAGTACGCGAGATTCTTTCGGAATCGATTCTGCTTGAGCTTTAACGTACGCATCAGTTTCATCTAATTTAGTAAGATATGCGTCATAGCGTTTTTTGTAATCTTCTTTATGAGCCGGATCGGCTTTAGCAAGACCTTCGTATACTGCTTTTGCTGCCAGTTTCCAGTTAGCAACGTCAAACCAAATATGAGGGTCTTTTGTTTTTACACCATCTTCTTCGTCAAAGTCGAGCAATGTAGCTGGATCAATGGCATCAGATACGCGGATGGTCGCTTTATTTTGCTTTGTTAGATTATCGAAAATGGAGCCCATTTTACCTTCCAAGTGAATGCCGTTGTATACTACAACATCCGCCTTAGACATAGCTGTTACATCGCCTGCACTCGCTTGATATAGGTGAGGGTCTACACCAGGTCCCATGAGACCTTGTACGGTTACATGGTCACCGCCGATTTCTTTTACTAAATCCGTTAACATCGTTGTAGTGGCTACGACATTAAGTTTTTTCTGACTATCTTGGGCGGTGTCTTTTCCGCAGCCTGCAAGGGCAAATACTATAAGTGCTAATGATACGACGACTAATAAAATTCGATTAAATTTCATAATAAGCCTCCTTTTTATAAATACTAAATTTAAAAACTTTAACAATTTTGTTTGAGGGAAATATTTTGCTCTAATAATGAATTAATTTGGAGAAGAATATTTCTCTGAATTTAAACGGAAAAATAGCCGCTACTAACGTAGCGGCTAGTGGCAGTTATACGGTCTTCTGCTAAGGTCAAAATAATTTAGGGAATAAGTGCTTGTATATGGTTAGGCCCAACGAGGGCAACGATACCAAGTACCATCATGACCTTCATTTGAATACGCTTTCTACGTCTCATGATGAACCTCCTTTGTGTAGTTTTTTGTCATATCAACTAGATATGTGAGTCCGAACAGTTATCTTGAATTCAATATATCATAAATGAGAAAATTTATCAATAAGAATTTATTCTTTTAATATTCATCTTTATTTAGTATGATATTATGCATAGGTAAAAGGTTAATAAGGAGGCTTCTTATGAATAAATTATTCCGATACGCTGCTGCAGCTGTACTTGTTGCATCTTTCGGCATGTTAGGTGATTATACAGCTGATGCGGCGAAGTTTTTAGAATCTCCAAGAGAGGTTACTATTGTAAAACCTGAGTTGCCTGAGATCCCTCAAACCGCTATGGTAGCACCTGATATGCGCGTACGCTTCTTGATTGATAAAAAAGGTAATGTTAAAAATGTTTTCGTAGAGCGCTCTTCTGGATATGCTCCTGTTGATGAAGCAGTAAAAAAAGCAATTTTGCAGTGGAAGTTTACCCCTGCTATTGGCACAGATCAAAAGGCACACGAATCCATTATTGGGATGACAATTACTCTGCCTAAGCAAGCTGTGAAAGCTAAATAAGGAGAAAACGATGAATAAAGTGTTGCGTTGTATTATCTTAAGCTCATTGTTTGTAATGAGTATGGTAGCTTCTGTGTTGGCAGCTCCATATGATCCACCAGTAGCTATAGCTACACCACCTATTGACCGAGCATTGCTTGCTGCCTATGGTGAAGCGGCTCATGGTGCAGATATACGTTTTACCATCAAGGAAGATGGTTCTGTAGGGGACGTTGAAGTTGTCTCATCTAGCGGCTCTAGTGCTCTTGATGCAGCCATTGTTGATACTATTTCTAAATGGAGATTTAGTCCTGCCACAGATTCCAATGGTAACCCTGTAGCATCTTCTAAAACTCAATATATTGATTTTAAAAACTAATCAAAGGCACTCATACAGAACTGCACTCCCAAAATTGGATACAATTTTTGAGGTGCAGTTTTTGTATGCCAAAATATTCTAAAAAATAAAGTAAGGTTATTCATTTTCATAACATTGGATTCGTAAATTTAAAAAATAAATCAAAATTGTATCTGTAGCAACTGAAAATTACTTTCAAAATGGTATAATAAAAATATAATTATAGATTAGCCCGTGGAGGTATAAGCATATGAATCCATTAAAACAAAAGCTAGATATTAACAATGAACGTTATAGAATTATTGTGTCCATTAAAGAAGATTATTTAGATGGTAAATTGTCCTTAGAAGAGGGCAATCGAATTTTGAAAGAAAAGTTAGGTACTTGTACACCTGATGAGTTTGCCTACGCAGAGCAAAGTTTGAAAGGTGTTTACAAGGACGAAGAAATCCTAGAGAAAATGGATGATCTTTTAGATTTATTTGATGGCGTTTTAGTACGTGCCGAAAATGAATACCCTGAAAACCATCCGTTGTGGGCATACTTGGAAGAAATCAACGCTGTTGAGAAGGTAGCTCTAGAAGCAGACGAATTGTTGAAACAAGAGAATTTTATCAAAAATCCGTGGCTTGGCGTTTTTGATTCCTTAGCAGAGTGGAGAACACATCTGTCTCGTAAGCAAAATCAACTGTATCCAATGCTTGAGGACCACGGCTTTGACCGCCCAACGCGTATTATGTGGACCTTTGATGATGCTGTACGCGATGCTATCTCTGCATCCTATGCATTGCTTCGGGAAGATAAGTATGAAGAATTCCTAGCGTCTGTGCCAGAAACTTTGGCGAAATTACGGGATTTGAATTCTAAAGAACTAGAAGTCTTATTGCCAACGTCTTATAAATTGTTGAGTGACGAAGAGTTTGTTCGGATGAGTAAAAATGACCATGAAATTGGTTATGCTATCATCAATGCGCCAGGCTTATATGTAGTACCAGGTATCAATGATTCTGCGGCGCAATTGAATGGCAATAATTCAGCTCAAGGTGGTGCTGTATCAAACGAATTCTTAAATGATTTAGCCGGCTTGCTATCTAAATATGTAGGCCCTGTTGGTGGCGCGCCCGTTGGTAAGGACGCAGTTCTCGATGTAGCTACAGGTAAATTGACATTAGAGCAAATTAATTTGTTGTTCCGTCATTTACCAGTAGATTTATCCTATGTAGATGAAAATGAACTAGTTAAGTTCTACAGCGATACGGCACATCGTATTTTCCCTCGCAGTGCGAACGTTATCGGCCGTGAGGTGAAGAATTGTCACCCCGCAAAATCTGTTCATATAGTAGAGGAAATCGTAGAGAAGTTCCGTTCTGGCGAACAAAGCCAAGCGGAATTCTGGATTAATAAACCAGGCTTGTTCATCTATGTTATCTACACAGCAGTACGCGATGAAAATGGTAAATTCCGCGGCGTATTGGAAATGATGCAAGACTGTACTCATATCCGTGAACTTGAGGGTTCTCGTACATTGTTGACTTGGGATAAAACTGATTTTGTAGGCGATGGTGGTAAAGAAAAATCCTTGGCTCAAGAGGCAGCAGAAGAGGTAGAAGAAGAACCATTAACAACTGATGCAGATGGTCGATTCCACATCGATGCAAAAACAACATTGTCTAATTTAATTAAACATCGTCCAGATATTGTAGATCATTTGATTTCATTGAATCCTAAATTTGAGAAATTAAAAACACCTATGGTAAAAGTAATGGCCAAGGTGGCAACAATTAAGATGATGGCAGAACGTGGCGATTTTGAGGTAGATGATCTAATTAGTAAAATCGATGCATTTATCAATAAAGATAAGAAATAATTGCATTTTTTAAACGTGAAAGAGGCAAGTGCTTAGGACCTTGCCTCTTTTTCGTTTTGCTATTTGACTAGTTGATTTGTAAATTTGACTAGTTGCTTTGTAAATATAACTAGTTACTTTGTAACTCTGTCTAGTTTTTAAGCTGTTCTATTGAATACTAATAGTTTCATGCCGCTAGGTATTAATTTATTATATTACAAATGTGTTGCACTAATTCAAAATAAACATACATTAATTTCCTATAAATCATCTGTTTTATGTATACAAATTTGATTGAAAAGGGTAAAATAGAAAATAATGAAAGTATTTGCCTTAGCAGTGTTTTCATGTATAACATTACTTTTACAAGAGAAATTACTAATATATTTAAAGGTGAGGATCTAGATACTATGTCTACAAGACGCGTTTGGAAGCAAAGTGAAATCAAAACAAACCCATTATTTTCTATGATGCGCAGTACAATTGAAACTGCATTTTATGGGAACAATGTGACTCCTATTACATCTGTAGCACAAGCGTATCAATTTGCCACTGAAGAGCCTGGTGTTATCGTCCTCGATATGCCTGTACATAAACCATGTGAACAAGGTTTGCCTGCAGATGCGAAGGTACTTGTTACTAACGATGGCAAAACTACAGGCCGCTATGCAAAAGCTCGTCGCATTATTGGTGATGAAGGCATAGATGAAGTTGAACTCGCTAATATTGCACGTGATGCTGTATACGATAGTCGCAATAAAGAGTGGATTGCTGCTCAAACTATTGTTGGTTTAGATAAAAAATTCACTGCTCGTGCTCATTTGATGATTCCAAAAGATCACGCATCTATTTTGTATTCTTGGATCATGAACTTTAAGTTCTTTGATGCAGCGGTAAAAGAATTCTATAATGATAGTTTAGAAATCCCTGAAGGTGATATCTACATCTACTCTGATCCAGATTATGTTGTACCAGGTCATCCAGGTGGTCTTGCTATTTTTGATCCTGCTCATAACTGTGCTATGATTCTTGGCATGCGCTATTTCGGGGAGCACAAAAAAGGTACCCTTACATTGGCATGGTCCTTGGCAAATCGCCTTGGCTATGTTGCTTGCCATGGCGGTATGAAACGTTACAACCTTGATAATGGCAAATCCTATACTATCGGTGTATTCGGCTTGTCCGGCTCCGGTAAATCTACATTGACTCATGAAAAACACGATGGTCGCTATGATATCTCTATCTTGCATGATGATGCGTATATCATCAATACTGAAGATTTGAGTTCTATTGCCCTTGAACCTACTTACTTTGACAAAATGCAAGATTACCCTGTGGAACATCCTGCAAACGAATTTTTGTTGACTCTACAAAACGTAGGTGTAACGATGGATGAAGAGGGCCGTAAGGTCGTATTGGCCGAAGACGTGCGTAATAGCAATGGTCGTGCTATCAAATCTCAATTCTGGACAGATAATCGCGTAAACTACGTTGGTGAACCTGTTAATGCCATAGTATGGCTTATGAAAGATAAAACATTGCCACCTATTCTTAAAATTGATGATCCAGTATTGGCGTCTACAATGGGTGCTACACTCGCTACACGCCGTTCTACAGCAGAAAAACTGGATGCTCATGTCGATCCAAATGCACTTGTTATCGAACCTTACGCAAATCCATTCCGTACATATCCATTGGTTCGTGACTATGAAAGCTATAAAAAACTGTTCTGCGAATGTGGTGTTGAATGCTACATCATGAACACAGGCTTCTTCTTGGAAAATAAAATTCCTAAAGAAGTTACTCTTGATTTGTTGGAACGTTTGGTGGAAGGTACATTGAAATTCAAACCATTCTGTGAATACGAAAATCTTTCCTATGTAGAGGTACCAGGTTTTGAACCCCCATTCGAAGTACGTGAATACCATCACCAATTACACCAAGCTTTCGAATTCCGTTATGACTATGTGGAAAAACTTAAAGGTCATAAAAACGAATTACCTCAAGAAGTATTGGATGTACTTAAATCCTTAATGTGATCTAAAAATTAAAAAGGGCTGTAATAGAATGCGGTTCTATCGCATCCTATATGTAGTTCGTTTACTTTATAAGACATACCAAGAAATTTAGCTTTGTAAGACACTAAATTTCTTGGTATTTTTATTTTTCCCCATGTATATGTAACATATATTTTAGTAATATATAGCTATAATAGAAATAATGTTTTATTATAAGACTTGTATACGGACATATAGTTATAAGGACTTGTATATGGACATAAAAGACATTAAATATATTAGTACCATCGTTGAGATGGCATCATTTTCAAAAGCATCTAAAAAATTATATATTTCTCAGCCGGCGTTGAGTCAGGGGATTCGTCGTATTGAAGCAGAGCTAGGAGTTACGTTATTTGTTCGTGATCGCACAAAAGTCGTACCAACTGCTGCGGCGTTACAAGTTGCAAAAGAGGGCATGCCGTTAGTTTTAAAGGTGGAGGCTTTAACGCAATCTATCATTAATCAAGGCACAGATGTAGCCTATCATGTGCGTATCGGCTTGTCTCAATTCTATGGACATCATATGCTTGGGAAAACATTGAAAAGCTTTCAACAGATTGAACCTTCTTGGGAGTTCCATGTTGTAGAGGGAGAATCTCACTTTTTGGAACAGCAAATTTGTGATGGCTTAGTAGATGTAGGATTATTTCCAACGCCGATTTATTCTCAAGACCTTGAAAGTTATCCCGTTTTAGATGAGCAGATTTTGTTGGCCATTAGTGTGGAAAACAAGAAGGCTATAGATATTGCAGATTCTCTCATGACTAATAATGGAATTCGAGAAATCGCACCCTTTGGAGCATTTCCGTTTATTTTGCTAAGAGAGGGACTCAAATTGCGGACGTTGGTAAACCGTCTATGTCAAGCGGAATCCTTTGTGCCAAAAGCCGTAATTGGCGCTGAAACTTTAGATTCATGCCGGTCCTTGGTAGAAGATGATTATGGTATTACATTCTTACCGAATACTCTTAATAGCAGGGGAGATGACGATAAGGTTAAATTTTATCCTCTTGCATCGAAACTTTGTTTCCGTCAATTAGTTCTTGTGGCGAGGTCTGATAGGGCAAAACGTTTCCATTTATCTGAAGTAGCACATATTATGCAGCAATTTTTGTAATGTATAGATATAAAGATATTTAGATGGCATATCCTGAGGGGTTAGAGCATATTAATGAATTAATAATTATTACATAAATTAATACGTAAATCAATCAATAAATTATAGAGATTAATTCCTGTAAAATTTAGGAATTAATCTCTTTTTATTTATGAAAAGAAACTGAAAGAATCGAATTTAATGAATATTGTAATTATCATATTCTTAGATATAGATGCGTCAAAAATTTCTCAAATTTTAATTGACAAATGTCCTTTCAGAAAATATACTTATAGTAGTTTAAAACATATTTAGGAGATAGGATTTAAAGCCCATCATTGTAGTGGATTTAAATATAATTAAAAGTAGAATATGTTTTTGTTATTATTGGTTGGCCTATGTAGGCCCCTAGGAGGTTTCAAATGAGTAAAGATGTGGAAAACAAAAATACCCATGACCATAATCATGGTGAACAACATGATCATGGTCACAATCATAATCATGAACATCATTGCCACTGTGGCGGTCATGATCATCATGGTCACGACCACGATCATCAACATGACCACAATCATGACCATGGTCACGACCATAGTCATGCAAAGGCTCTTCCGACGGATAAATGGGTGCCACACACTCATGAACCAGGGGTACCTCATGAACATGGCGTAAATGACTATATGAAAGCCGTTGCTGAGTATCGTAAAACATGGCCTACAAAACAAGATGTTATTGAACAAACACCAGATCCTGCGGTACGCGAAATGATTCTTCGCATGGAGCAAATCGGTTGCGATACAGTATTTGACCGTTTTGATAAACAACAACCACAATGTACATTCGGTATTGCCGGTGTATGTTGCCGTATCTGTTTCATGGGTCCATGTAAAATTACACCTAAGAGTCCTCGTGGTGTCTGTGGTGCCGATGCTGATCTTATCGTAGCTCGTAATATGACACGTGCTGCTGCAGGTGGTTTGACTCAACATGGTGCGCATGCTCGTGAAATCTTGATTTCTTTGAAAGCGGCTGCTAATGACCAATTGGATATTCCAATTTTGGGGGAAGAAAAAATCCGTACTGTATGTAAAGCTTTCAATATCCCTGAAGAAGGTCGTTCCTTAAAAGAAGTGGCAAATGATTTGGCAGATGTTCTATTAGAAGATTTGAGCCGTGCATTACCTGGTGAATATAAAACAATTACTGCGATGGCTCCTGCTGAACGCCGCGAAGTTTGGAAAAACTTGGATATCTTACCTATTTCTGCATACAATGAAGCCTTCGATGCATATCATCGTACATGCGTAGGTACAGATGGCGATTGGGAAAGCAACATGAAGCAATTCTTACGTTGTGGACTTGCTTTCACATTCACTGGCGTAGTGGCAGCGGATATCGCAACAGACGCATTGTTCGGGCAAGGTGGTCGTCGTACTTCCAAAGTTAACATTGGCGCCTTGAAAAAAGGGTATGTTAACATCGCTGTTCATGGTCACTTGCCAACATTGGTATCTCAAATTTGTACAATTGGTGCCTCTGAAGAGTATTTAGAAAAAGCGAAAGCTATCGGTGCCAAAGGCATCCAATTCTATGGTATTTGTTGCTCTGGCTTGTCCAGCATGTACCGCTACGAAAACGTTATTCCGTTGTGTAATGCTATTGGTGCGGAACTCGTACTTGGTACTGGCGCACTCGACTGCTGGGTAGCTGACGTTCAAGACGTTTACCCTGCTATTATGGACGTAGCACGTTGCTTCAACACAAAAGTTATCACTACATCTGATGCAGCTCGTTTACCAGGTGCAGAACACATTGGTTACGATCACCATCACACTAACTTGGCTGAAACAAAAGAATTGGCTCGCAAAATCTTAGATCGCGCTCTTGAAGCTCATGAATTGCGCAAGGGTATGCCTGTATTCATTCCGCCATATGAAATTACTGCAGAAGTTGGCTTCTCTCCAGAATCCACTGTTAAACATTATGGTTCCTTCAAACCATTGGCAGAGGCATTAAAATCTGGTAAAGTTCGCGGTATCGTAAACGTAGTAGGTTGTTCCAACCCTCGCGTTATCTATGAAAAAGCAACTGTAGATATCGTTGATACACTTATAAAAAATGGCTGTATCATCCTAACAAACGGTTGTGCATCCTTCCCATTGATGAAACTTGGCTATTGCAATACAGATGCTAACAAAAAATGTAACCCTGCATTGCAAGAGTTCCTGGGTGATGATCAACCACCAGTATGGCATGTGGGCGAATGTGTAGATAATGCACGTTCCTCCGGCATCTTCGGTGGTATTGCTGCAGAGCTCGGCCTTAATTTACCACAATTGCCATTTGCTATGTCTAGCCCTGAATGGTCTAACGAAAAGGGTATTGATGCATCCCTTGGCTTCCGCTTGATGGGGATTAACTCTTACCACTGTGTTGAGCCACCTACACAGGGCTCTGATGCCGTTACAAAATGGCTTAAAGAAGATACTAAGGATATCTTAGGCTCTGTTATGTATGTAAATACAGATCCTGCTAAAGTAGCTGAGAAAATCTTGGCAGATATCGATGAAAAGCGTGCTGCTTTAGGTTGGGCTGAAGTAAAATAGTTTATCTTTTGATAGATTATAATTTGTAGTTAAGTATAAAAACACCCTCTATAGATCTTATAGTTATTATGACTATTAGAATTAAGAGGGTGTTTTTTATTGTTTGTGGATCGATTTTTTACTAGTCTTGTATTAGCCGTAGTATAATGTACTAATTGTTTTAGACCTATTAAAGTGTGATGGTTTCACCATCTTCAGGCACTGCTACATGGCTTTCAATGTTGGTGCCTTTGATAAATTTGCGCACATCCTTACGACTTGTTGCAGTATGATTAACTGTATCCATGTGAACCGCAATGATTTTAGCCTCTGGTTTGCGTACCACCATGCGGCCAATATCTTTTGTACCCATAATAATACTATCTTCAAAGCCTAAAACTTGAGCATATCCAGTGTTCATAATAATAACGTTAGGGTCGAAGCGAAGGAGGGCCTTCTCTACATCACTTGTCCAAACTGTATCGCCTACAAGGTATACAGTTGGTTCGTCTGCTGCTTCAAAAATAACGCCCATCGCATCGCCTGCTAATGGTGCGAGAACTGGATTTGCATACATTTCTACAGTGCCGTGGGAGCCACCTGTTTTTCTTAATGTGATACCATTAAACTCTAGACTTTCAAAAATAATGCGTACATCGTTAAAACCTTGAGTAGTAATAAGTTCTTTATCTGCTGTATTTTGTACAAAAATTGGAAGTGATTTTGGAATAGATTTAACTGCAGTATCATCCCAATGATCAAGATGTGTATGTGTAACTATTACTGCTGTTATATCGTTTAATAGCTCATCCATTGATACAGGCAAATCAATTATAGGCATTCTTTGCTGGTAGTTAAATGTACCTTCAAAGCCAGGATAAGTATCTTTTGGTGCTAAGAATGGATCAATAAGAAATGTGGTGTTTTTTATTGTTAATTTTCCCGTTGCATTTCGAATGTGAGTATATTGTGTCATAGTTATCTCCTTAATTGAATTATTATTGATTTAATTGAATAGATTATTATTTGTAATCTCTAGAATTAGTGTACCTTGTTTTGTTATACTAGTCTCAACAATAATTAACACTATGTTTATTAATAGACACATTGTATAAAAGTGTCTATGTTGGAGGTTATATGATAACTCGAAAAGAAATGACACGAATGTTGTTAAAAGAAGGCTTGCTTAGTTGTTTAGCAGACAATTCTTTTGAGTCTGTAACAGTAACATCGTTGTGTAAAGCTTCGGGTATAACTCGTTCTACTTTTTATTTACACTATAGTAATATCATGGAAATTGTTGATGATTTAGTGGATGATGCAATCGCTTATTCAAAGCCAGGAATGGTAGATAACAACAATTTACAAACTATAGCTAACACCTTATCAGCTGCTTCTAATTCTGTTTCGTTGAGAGAAGCATACGATTCTATTTTTGATAGACTGCCGTTATGTCAGCGTATTATACGACATAAAAAGTATTTACCTTTATTTTTAGATGAACAAATTTCAGAATATGTATTACAACGTATTATACAGCGTGAAAAAGATCGGCAAGGGCTCGTTATGGCAGAAGCACTTGGGATTTCATTTGATGTGGGTGTATCCGTTTTTGTGTTTTTAGTACATGGACTATATGCTGTTAATAAAGAATATAAGTGGTCTCAAAGTGATCAGTGGTTAGAAGCTCAGAAAATTATTTTTGAACTCGTTTATCGTGGGTTACAAAGTAAATAGTATTCATACTCGCTTATGTTTTAGTATTCTATGAATTTTTAGACAACGAAAAAAGGACTCCATCATATAGAGTCCTTTTTTCATGTAAGGGGAGTGTTAGTATTAATATCAAATGAAACATGTATTTAAACAAGTAGTAGGTTTGGGGTTAGTATTACTTGTCGGGAGATAAATACACGTACGGCAACCAGGGAATTGTTACCTCTATCTATCATTTGACATTACCATTATAGGAATGGTAAATGAGTTAAAAATGAAGAAATTTAATAAATTTCTTTAAAATTCTTATATTTGTAAAAAACATGGTAATTAATTTTAATTATTGTTGATAAATATGGGACAATTTTGGTATTATATAAAGGAGAAGTTGTATATTTTATAAAGGTTTATCCACATTAAGCTTTTATAAAATATACAGCTCGATAGCATGAGAGGGGCAGTCATATGAGTAAAATATTCACCATATTAACACTTTTGTGGCTACTCAGTATAGGGGGGACTACTAACGCAACGGACTGGTACTATGTTGGACCAGATGCATCAGGAAACCAATTATTTATTGACAATGACAGTGTACAGAAGAGTGATTACGATGCACTTTTGTGGCTGCGAGTTAATGAACTGGGTGGCGACGAATTGCGATATAAAGTTTATATCAGTAGATATAATCGAACCATGGAAACATTGAAGGTAGATGCGTACATGTCAGACGGGACGCCGTATGAGAATGTAGAATTTAATGAGAATCCTGAGCCTATTGCAGGGAACACAAATGGTCAAGCCATTTATATTTTATTATGGAAATAAAAGAACCATCTAGTACAGCAAACTAGATGGTTCTTTTTATGTGTAAAATATTTATAAAGTATTAGGGAATATTTTATATACTACATCCTCTAGATGTAGAGAATGGTATATATGAGGTTTTTAGACTTGAGCTGTATTGCGAGTCAACTCCAAGTCTTGAATCATTTGGAGATCGTCTTGAGGTGAACGACCGCCAGTAGTTAAGTAGCCACCAACCATGATACCGTTTAGGCCACCTTTTAGAGCATAAGCTTGTAAGTCTCGTAGATTTACTTCGCGGCCACCTGCAGTCCGTATCAATGCGTTTGGCAAGATGAAACGGAATACAGCGAAGGTACGTAAGATATCCAATGGACGTAAAGCTTCGTTGCTTTCAAATGGAGTCCCTTTAACAGGATTCAAAATGTTTAATGGCACGGAGTCAATATGTAAACGTTTGAGTTCGAACGCCATTTCAACGCGTTGTTCTAATGTTTCGTTAAGACCAAGAATGCCGCCAGAGCAAACACGGATGCCTGCTTTTTGTGCATTATCTATGGTAAACATTTTGTCTTCGTAGGAATGTGTAGTACAAATATCTGGGAAGTGACTAGGTGCCGTTTCGATATTGGAGTGGTATCGAGTAACGCCAACTTCTTTTAATTTGAGTGCTTGTTCGTAAGTTAACAACCCAAGGGAACAGCAGATTTCAAGACCAATTTCATTTTTGATACGGCCTAATACATGGATGATTTGATCAAATTCATCAGGGTTATTAGTATTACGACCACTTGTTACGATGGAAAAACGAATTGCACCAGCCTCTTTAGCTTTACGTGCTGCTTGGAGAATGCTTTCTTCATCCATGAAAGGATACTCCTGAACGCCTGTGTTGTGGTGTGCGGATTGAGCACAGAATTTACAGTTTTCAGGACATTTGCCGGACCGAGCATTAACAATGGCACATACATCCACAGAATTATCATTGAAATGTTGGCGAATTTTATCAGCCATAGCGAGTAGAATCATGGTATCATCATCTGAAGTATGAATCAGCTCGATTGCTTCTTCTTTTGTAATTTCGCCGCCGTTCATGATGCGGTTTGCAATGGTAAGAATTTTTTCGTATGTACCCACTTGGGATGGTTGTTGATCTATAGGCAAAGCCATAATAGCCTCCGGTAAATTGTTAACTTAATAAAAACATAATATATTGACAATTTGATTGTAAACGTTCACGTATAAATTGTCAACTTAATACATGAATTGGTTAACAAAATAATAACATGTTATGGTTCATATCTTATGATGAAAGAATATGAGCTTATCTTATAATTTATATTTATTAATAGTTAAGAGAAGTTTAGTTTAACTATATCTTTTTGATGCTAAATGATAGTTATTTTTAACTTATCTTTAAGGTTTTGTAGTATAATAAACTATTGTAATTACTATATATAACTATAATAAAAATATTAATGGAGGAGTGGATATAGATGCAGCCGTTTCGATTTATACACTGTGGTGATCTGCATTTAGGGGCACCCTTTCAATATGCTACAGGTATTAGCAATGCTGTTGATCGCGCCGTAAGTGAAGCAACCTATGTAGCCTTAGATAAAATTATTGATACTGCTATTACAGAACATGTGCATGCTGTCGTAATAGCTGGGGATATTTATAATAGCGAAGACCATAATTTAGAGGCTCAAGTCCGTTTTGTGCGCGCCATGTATCGCTTGGCTGAGCATCGTATTGATGTCTATATGGTACAAGGTAATCATGATCCTGCTGAAAGCTGGAGAGCGCAACTGCAGATGCCAGATAATGTCCATATATTTTCTAGCGAACAGGTACAGCGTTTCCCGCTCATCGTTAATAATATAGAAATTGGTGGCGTATATGGCATTAGTTGTGGTCATGGTAATGAAAGCGACAACTATGCTCGTCAATACAGAGCTTTTGAACGGGATGAGTTTTCCCTTGCTGTCATGCATGGTACTGTAGGTTCTAGTGTAGGCTCTGAAAATCATAATGTAACAGGACCTTGTAACTTAACTGATTTAACAGAGGCTGCCATGGATTATTGGGCATTGGGTCATATTCATAAATCTCAAGTTCTTAGCGAGGAACCTCTCGTAGTTTATGCGGGTAATTCGCAAGGATTGCATCGTAAAGAACATGGACCTAAAGGATGTTATCTTGTATCCGTATCTCATAATGGTCATTGTGATTTGCGATTTATCGACACTTGTGCAGTCCGATTTGAGGAAATCAAAATCGATATTGCTGGCATGCAAAATGAAACAGATTTCTTAGAGATTTTGCGACATAAAAAAGAAAACTTGCGAAAGCAACATAAGAAAAACATCTTGCTATCCCTCGTTTTGTCCGGAACGGGACCTCTACATCGCCTATGTACGCAAGAGGAGATTCGAAAACTATGGTTGCAAGAGTCTCAAAATGAGGAGAAAGGCAAATCTATATTCGTTATGCCTTACCGTATTATTTCTAATACACGACCTAGTATTAATCTAGTTGAACGACGTTTATTAACAGATGTAGTAGGTGATTACTTGCGTGCTTATGACGATATGGTAGATGGAGATGCGATACAGACTGCGCGTCAAATCATGGCTAATCGTCCTGAATTTAAGCGCTTAGGCGCATATGCCGATGTATTGAGTGATGAATTATTGGCACGAGCTTTGAAACGTTGTGAAATTGAAGGTGTTACTGTGTTGATGGGGGCTAATGATGAACATTAAACGTATACGATTTGATGAATTTGGCCCGTATCGCGACTGGTCTTTCACCACGGGTGACAATGAGGTTCAACTCATGTATGGCCCTAATGAAAGTGGTAAAACATCCTTGCTCGAAGGGATGCGCACCTTGTTATTTGGCGGTACTCATAAGGCTTATGGCCCTATGACGGGGGCTCTTGATGTGGACCGTAATGGTGAAAGTTACTATATCGGTCGTAAGGGTAAGCAGTTAGACTTTTACAGCCCTGGTCATCCTGCCATCCATGAAGAGCCGGCTCAACATTGGTGGCATGGCATCGATAAAAAAACATATAACCGCATATTTGCGTTAACATTAGACGATCTACAAGGCCTTGATGTATTACAAGAGGTAGAGGTTCGTTCTCGATTCTTTGGCGCCGAAGGGGGAGAACACTTAGGTGGAGCTGTTAAGGATGTTGAAAAAGGGGCTACAGACCTACTTGTAGCATCCTCGAATGGTAAACGTCGCATCAATGTATTGATGGATGAGCTTAAAGAAAACCGTCAAAAGTTGAGTCAGTTGGCGGAGCATGAAGCGCAATATGTGGAATTACAAACCGTCTTTCACAGTACGGAGCAAACCGAAATGGAATTGCAAAATCAGTTGAAAGAATGGAAGGAATATCGGGATGGTATCGATGTAGTATTACGTGCGTGGGATACGTATCGTCGCAGTGAAGAGGCGCGTATGCACATGCAGCAGTATAATAGTGAGCTCGCCCTGAGTCGTGATGAGTTCCTACGTCTTGATGAAGAAATAAAACGGGCTCGCGACAATATGCAATTATGGCAGGAAAAGGAAGCGGCATTGATGCCCGCTAACTTTAGTCCTGATAGCCCATTTGGAACTTACGGCCAAGATATTGAAGATCTTATTCAACAAGGTGCTAAATGGGAGCAATTGCGCCATGAGTGCGAAGAAGGCGATGCGTACATCCGTAAGGTTAGAGAACAATTAGAGTTTTCACGCACCTTACATTCTGCGTGGCGTCACGATGAGCCAATGGCAGAAGACATTAATTGGTTTGATGGGGAACGTTTGGCAAGTCGTTTGCGCACCGCAAAAGAACAACTTTTACATTGGCAAGACCGCAAGCCTGCAGAGGCTACCGATGAGGTGCCGACGGCGAACCTTGATGGTGCAACTTTACCTAACTTTAGTGAAGAAGAATTAGCTAAAAAAGAATATTTAGAACGTGAATTAGATCGTATCTTAATGGATATAGATCAAGTAGAGGCTAGACGGAATAGTTATGGTTCAGACGCACAGCCCACAATTCTGCCAAAATGGCTACAACGCATTAGTGGTATAGGTGCTGTTATAGCTGTATTGGTAGTATTAGCAGGCCTGTTGGTTCTTGAATCTGCATTATATACTATAGGTGGTTTTATTTTCTTGATTCTATCTATGGGGCTATTCTGGTATGCTACCTGGAGGCTTCATAATGGTAACTCTGATGTGTCTAAATTAAACTATGAGTTACAAATTTTATCTTCCCGTAAATCTGATGTAGAACATCAGCTAGAGGCTTTGATCAAGGCTGCTACACCTACAGTGAGCCCTGTACCAACCTTAGAAGGAGAGGCACATCTTGAGCGTTGGATTCAGGAAGGGCATACCTTACAAGGTATTTATGATGAAGCCCTCGCAGCATGGCAAAACTGGTTACCGCAAGGGGCGGCTAAGAGTCTCGATGAAGATGATTTCTTTGGTCTTAAACATGAATATGATCAATATCATGAGCAATTACGTACTATAGAAGGCTATGAAAAGCGTTTAGCGGAGCATAAAGAAGGTCTACGCATTATTGAAGACCAAGCGATGGCTTTGTGGTATAACCTTGGAATAGAGTCACCAGTATCTCCTACGGAATTAAAACGTATTTATAATCAATATAAGAACTTTCAACAAAATAAAATTGTATGGGAACAAAAGGAAGCACAACGTAAAAGCTTCCGCAATGAATACGATAATTGGCATCGTAAGGAAAAAGAGCTACTTCTTCGTCAACAAGAACTGCTCCATAAAGCTGGTATGGAAAGTTCCAACGAGTATCGTCAACATCTTATCGATGAGGACCAATATAAACAGTGGCAAACTATTTACAAGCAAAGTCAGGTACAGCTGGATTTACTTGCTCCTGATGCGGAGAATAAAGACCTGTTCTATCGTCGTTTGCGAGAAGGCAACAAAGATAACTGGTTAGATGAATTGGCTCACTCTGAGCGTGAAATAGCCTCTATTGAAGATAAATTGGCTACCTTGTACGAACGCCGTGGTCAAATCGTTGAAGCAATGCGTACACTTGGATCTGACCAGGAGCAACACCAAATGTTGCAAGAACGAGAGGTTTTACAAAGTGAATTAGAGTCTGCTCTCGAAGATTGGGCTACGCAAGTATTGATAAGCCATTGTATGGATAAGGCTCAACAATCGTATGAACAAGAAAAACAACCTCATATGTTAGAGCTTGCCTCTTCTTATGTTGAAAAACTAACTGGTGAGAGGTATACGCTTGATATTCTAGGCATCAATAAAGGGGTAGCACTTATCAACAATAATGGAGAACGACTAGAACTTAAATTTTGGTCCAGTGGTCTAGCTGACCAAGTATACTTGGCCTTGCGTCTCGCTTTAGCAAAGGTATTCTCTTATCAAGTAGAATCATTGCCGATTATCTTGGACGATATTCTTGTGCGCTTTGACGAAAATCGTCAGCGTAGTGCTTTAGAATTATTGGCTGAGCTTGGGAAAAATCAACAGATTTGGCTCTTTACCTGTCAACGCTCCGTATATGATATGGCTCAATCTATTATGGGCATTGATTGCCATAGATTAAGTCGTAGCTAAATGAATTTCAGACTTGAATTAAAGACTCAGTCGAATTAAAGTGGTAATGAAATAATAATCCCTGTGGAGGCATATGCTTTCACAGGGATTATTAGGGATTATTAAAGAATAAATAATGTAAGTGATTGTAACTAAAGTAACTGTTTTGGTTACCATAGTGTGTTAGTATACATTTAGAACGAAAGGGGTTGAGTACTTGAACACAGCTTATTTGGACATGATCCAGGGAAAGAACCCGGGTGTAACGCCTGTGTGGTATATGCGTCAAGCTGGCCGTAGCCAAGCGGAATATCGCAAAATCAAAGAAAAATATACATTATTTGAAATTACAAAAGAGCCTGAGCTATGTGCTCGTGTTACGGAATTACCTGTTAAGGAATATGGCGTCGATGCGGCGATTCTCTACAAAGATATTATGAGCCCCATGGTGGCTATGAATGTAAATGTAGAGCTCAAGGCCGGTGTGGGGCCTGTATTTAGCATGCCTATCCGCTCTATGGCTGATGTGGATAAATTAGAAACCTTTGATCCTACAAAGGTAGATTATATTGCGAAAACGATTACATTATTAACTTCTGGTATGCTCGACGTGCCGCTCATTGGTTTCTGCGGGGCACCGTTTACTATTGCGTCCTACCTTATCGAAGGGGGACCAACGAAAAACTACAATAAGACTCGCGGCATGCTCATAGGTGCTCCTCATGTGTGGAATGCACTGATGACTAAACTGGCGGACATGTCCATTGCGTACTTGTCTATGCAAGCCGAAGCGGGTGCTAATGCACTTCAAATCTTTGACTCTTGGGTAGGTGCTGTTAATGCAGACCAGTATAAACAAGGAATTTACCCTCATATGGAGCGGATCATAAAGACTGTGAAAGCTAAATATCCTCATTTGCCAATGGCCATGAATGGCGTTGGTACGGATCATTTGGTGTCTATTTGGTCTCACTTGCCTTTAGATGTCATTGCCCTTGATTGGCGTAGTTCCATCGTTATGGCAAACGAGCGTGGCGTAACACAAACGGTACAAGGTAACTTAGACCCGGCGTATTTGTTCGGAGACGAAAAAACATTGGCCCGCGAAGTCGATCGCATCTTGCTCGAAGGAGTTCGCTATGGTCGCCATATCTTCAATTTAGGTCATGGCGTATTCCCAGAGGCAGATCCTCAAAAACTTCATTGGCTTACTGACTATGTACATGAACGTAGTCGTGAACTTTGGGCTCAAGAGGGGTAAACTAGTGAACGTAGAAAAAAAAGGATTATTATTCCTGTCTTATGGTAGCCCTTCAAGTAAGGATGATTTAGTACCCTATATGACGAGTATTCGTCGTGGCCGTGTACCAACGGAAGCAGAGCTTACAAATCTCACTAAGCGTTATGATACAATCGGTCAATGGGAAAATGTTGAACTCCAAACTATGGCAGAGTGCCAATATAAAACCTTGCTTACTCTTTTGCCAACTATGCCTTCCGCTATTGGTTTTTTACACATGAAACCATCCATTGCAAATGCGGTTGACTCCTTAGTCCAGCAAGGAGTGGAGCATATTATCGCTATTGTAACAGCTCCATTCTTTACCGCTCTCGGTACAGGGGCTTATGAAAAACAAGTACAAGCAGCTATTTCAAATTATGATAATGTGACATTCGACTTCATCCGTTCCTGGTGGGACCAACCAACTTTCAAGGAATACTGGGTAAAAGCACTTTCAGAGTGTGTGCATAATGCTAAAGATGTATTCGTTATTTTTAGTGCTCACAGTATACCTCTTATCAATAATCATGGTGGCGATTCGTATGCGTTAGCTTTAGAGGAAAGCGCCAAAGAGATTGCTGAACATTGTAAATTACCGAAATGGACTGTGGCGTGGCAAAGTGCAGCTCCTCATGGGCAATGGTTGGGGCCTACTGTAGAGGATGCTATCAACGAAGCCTTACAAACTGGTGCTGATCGCATTGTTTTTGTACCATTTGGATTTGTAAGCAATCACGTTGAAGTATTGTACGATAATGATGTGGAGTGTAAAGAACTCGTTGAAACAGAGGGCGCAACATATATGCGTGCACCCATGCCAAATTGTAATGAAACATTTTTACAAGCAATGGCGAGTGCAATAATAGAAAGGATTCATTCGTGAACGTAACAATTGTGGGCGGTGGCTTAACAGGGCTAACAGCGGCTTATTATTTAGGTCATGCAAAGCCAGAATGGACCATTACTCTTTATGAACAAGCACCACGATTTGGTGGGAAAATACAAACGCAACATGTGGATGACTTCGTAGTGGAACTCGGTCCTGACTCCTATTTGGGTCGTAAAACAGAAATGACAGATCTCGTGCATGATCTTGGACTAGGGGATACCCTTGTGTCTAATGAAACAGGCCAAGCCTTTGTATATGATAAGGGTTCTATCCACCCAATTCCAGGCGGCTCCATTATGGGCATTCCTACGGAAATGATGCCCTTTGTGAAAGCAACGCTCATTTCTTGGCCTGGTAAATTGCGTGCTGGTTTAGATTATTTTAAGAAACCATATCAACTTGATGAAAATGGTGATGTATCCATTGGTCATTTCTTCAAATATCACTTAGGACAAGAAATGATGGATAAACTCATCGAGCCCCTATTAGCGGGTATCTATGGTGGCGATATTTATAAAATTAGTCTATTGTCGACATTCCCTCATTTTATTCAAGTAGAACAAAAATATGGGAACATGGTAAAAGGTATGATGGCCGCTAAGATGAGTCATTCCAAAGCAGGTGTCTCTAAAGCAGCTAAAGATGCTGTAGCAGAAGGCGATGTGCCTCGTGCTGGTAAAGGAACCATGACGGACCGTCAATTTGAAAGTCACGAAGCCAAGACTAGTCAAGATAGTTCTGCCGGTAATAGTGTAAGAGGATCTAGCTATGTGATAAAGACTAGTTCTAATCATCAGTCTGCTAAGGCGCAAGCGGATATGGAAAATCGAAAAGGAACAGCGGCTCAATCCGGTATGTTCCGTCAATTGACAGGTGGCCTTGAAAGTGTGATTACCGCTATCGTTGAGGCTATGCCTAGTAATGTACACCTGCATACAGGTACACTAGTTTCTGATATTCGATATGTTGATGGTATATACTCAATCGATGTGGTCAATCAGTATAACGATTCTTGTGGCTGTCAATCTACGGCTGATTCCGTTAATACTGATTCTATTAGTACTGATTTTATTAATGCCGATAACAGTCTGAACGAGAGTAATTCAGCTACAGAGGCGCTTCTTGATAAAGCTCCCGTTATGGCAGATCATGTGATTATCAGTACGCCACCGGCAACGTATAGACAATGGTTTAAGGATGATCAGGGTTTTGACTTCTTGCGTTCCATGGAGCAATCTAGTTGTGCCATTGCTATTATGTCTTTTGATAAAAGCACCTTTGATGGTGATTTAAAGGGCTCAGGTCTTCTCATTACTAGAAATACAGATACGCCTCTTACAGCGTGTACTATTCTTAATCAAAAATGGCCTCAAACAACGCCAGATGATAAGGTGGTATTGCGTGTCTTTATCGGTAAGCCTGGCAATGACGTGGTAGAACGACTCAGCGAAGAGGAACTTTCAGAATTGGCAGTCAAAGAAATTCAACATATCATGGGTTTCTCTGTCAAACCAGAGTGGGTGCGCATCAATCGCCTCATTCACTGCATGCCTCAATATAATGTAGGCCATCGCGCAGGTATTAAAGCCGTTCGTGAACATGTGGCAGAGCATTATCCGAATTTACACCTCATCGGTACGCCATTTGACGGTATTGGTATTCCTGATGGTGTAAAACAAGCAAAAGAACTGGTAGAAAAACTTGTGAATGACAAGTAAAATAGTGACTTGCTTAAAAGAGTTAGTATAGTATTAAGAGCTATAGGATTATCCTCAGCATAAAAGCAGTATTTTAGGCTTAACTAAAGAATATACTAATAAAAAAACTCAATAGAAACTAAATTGAAAAGACTCTATATGCTATAATAGTAAGTGGAGTCTTTTGATTTCCTTAGTTATATAGATACATTATTATTTTGATATAATCACCGTAGATAGGAGTGATCATAATGGGAAAAGCAATCCCTACAGTAGAAGGTTGGCATAGCCAACACATGGTATTCGCCATGGATTTCAGCGCATGGAACTGCTTTACAGCTGAAGAAAAAGCAGCAGCGCGCAATGAATTAAAAGCATTCTTAGCAGACCTTGAAGCTAAACATCAAGCTAAAGAAGGAAGTTATGCATTCTATGATTGTAATGGAGCAAAAGGGGACTTAATCCTATGGATTCTTGGTCCATCTCTTGAATACTTGGCTCAAATAGAACGCAAATTCCGCCGTCTTGCCATTGCAAGCGTATTAGTACAAACATACTCTTATACATCTGTAACAGAAGTAAGCACCTATGTTAAGGCTAAGCTCGATACAGAGGAAGTTAATCAAAAACTATATCCTCATGTACCTCGCGATAAATATATCTGTTTCTATAATATGAGTAAAAAACGCGAAGGTGATGATAATTGGTTCATGCTACCACCACAAGAACGCGGAGCCTTGATGAAGTCTCATGGTGAACTTGGTAAAACATACTTGGACGTTTTATCTGAATTCACCACAGGTGGCTGTGGCTTAGATGACTGGGAATGGGGTATTACCATCTTCAGTAACGACGACATCCAATTCAAAAAAATCGTATATGATATGCGCTTTGAAGTAGCCAGTGCAAAATACGGTATCTTCAGCGACTTCTACGTTGGTACCATCATCGACGACGCACTACTAGAAGAAATCTTTGGATAATAAAAGAGCCTGCAATGCAGGCTCTTCTTTATTATTTAATTCATATATATCGATAAATAACTGCTTATTGTATCGTATATTTGTTCAATTTATAATGTTGTTAAGGTAGTTGGCGAGGTTGGGCCTCTCTTCGTTATAGAAGGGGGTGAGCTTATGAGTGACTTTGAACTTATTACAGTTATCATTGGAATGTTGACATTAGTCGTTTCCTTTGGAGCACTTATAGCGCTTATTTGCCTCACAAAAAGCAAATAGCCCTCCGTTACCAAGTGTAATTAGATAAACAGAAAGGCCATTTCCTAGATAATTAGTTTTTGAGATGCGCCTGACGTTCCTACTCGTCTGACTATCTATTTATATTATAGAGATAAAGGTATATATCGTCAAATTATAATGAATGGACTGCCTTGCAGTCCATTTTTCTCCCCTCAAAATGAAGGCTATAATTTTGAGGGGAGAAAAGTTAATATACGCACTATACTTCGTAAAATATAATTCACAATATATGAGTATCGCACTCGCAACTATATTCTCATAAAAGAGAACCCCGCATCGATCCGACTTACGAGGTCTTCCCTTCGTGCTTAGATAACAGGAACTATAATTTACATTCCCCTAAAATGCTAATACACGTCTAATTTTTAATAAAAGAACTCCCTCATAAAATCCGACTTGCGGGTTCAAGGCCTATGGCCGCAGAACCAAATCGCATGGAGGATTGTTGAGGGAGTCTTTTATTACCTTATTGGGTTGTAAATTATAGTTTCTGTTACGCCCTATACGTTCATATTTGCGCTTTTACGCACATAGAACCAGTAGCACACAGCCACAGTTACAATGTTAAATGCAAGTAATACAGCAAAGGCTGGGTGAATATTGCCGAACATGGAATATACAAAGCCAAAGATCTTAGGTGTAATGAAGGCACCGTATGCAGCTACAGCGGCTACGAAACCTGTAATTAAAGAGGAGAGCAAAGGATTGCCAAATACGTGTGGAATCATACGGAATGTTGCACCGGTAGCAAAACCACAGCATACAAAGGTTAATACGGACATTGCGAAGAAGAATGGGAAGTTGTGCATATCTACACCAACCGCAATCAATGCAGTGGAAGCACATAAGCCAATAAGACTAATGAAGGTAACTTTTGTACCGCTGTTGATCTTATCTGCTAACCAACCACCTACAGGACGAAGGGCACCCGCTACAAGTGGACCTACGAACGCGATGGATGCAAATGGGACTTCAGGGAATTCTTTGCCTACTAACAAGCCTAGTGCAGCTGCGTAACCAGAGAATGCACCGAAGGAACATGTGTAAAGCAATGTAAGCGCCCATGTATGCTTATTGCCAAAAATTTGTACGAGGTTTTTAGGATTTGGTTTTTCTAGAGGTAGGTTATCCATGAAACGAGTCATCAATGCAAGGATAACTACAAGAGGTACAACCCACATGAAAGCAGCATTAGCTAGATATACTGCGTTGCCCTTAATAATTGCTGGCGTTACGCCAAATACACTACCTAAAGCGGCAGATCCCATAGCAAATGGAGCTAGGAAGTAGATTACAGAAATACCAAGATTACCAACGCCGCCGTTGATACCAAGCGCTGTGCCTTTTTCGGATTTAGGGAAGAAGTTGCCAATGTATGCCATAGAGGATGAGAAGTTGGCACCTGCTAAACCGATAAGAGCTGTTAAAATCATAAATGTCGCATAAGAAGTTGTTGTATCTTGTACAGCAAAGCCAAGCCAAACAACAGGAACTAATAAGATAATTGTGGAAATAAATGTCCAGTTTTTACCGCCTAATAGTGCTGGCATGTATGTGTATACAAATCGCAATGTAGCACCTACAAGGCCTGGTAAGGCAGCTAATGTAAATAATTGATCTGTAGTAAAGTTAAATCCAGCGCTATTTAGCTGAGCCGCAATGGTTGCCCATAAGTACCAAACACAGAATGAAAGTGTTAAGGCAATGGTGGATATAACGAGGTTTTGTTTAGCAATTTTTTTGCCAAACTTTTCCCAAAATTCCGGATTATCCGGTTGCCAATTAGCCACGATTTCGCTACGGCTTGCACCTACTTGAGGCATTTTTAGTTCGTTCATTTTGAACTTCTCCTTACTGTAACAACTATACACGCAGATAAGACAAGAAACATATATTAAAAGATATATCATTTAGTATAACAAGTGGACGAGCACTTGGGTTCCTAGGAA
>CAJZEE010000019.1 GCA_915066865.1 uncultured Veillonella sp. | reverse complement strand
GAAAGGATACTACTACAGGCTACACATTGTGTGATGAAAAATCTCCTGTAATTCTTGAGTCCATGGAATTCCCTGAACCAGTTATCTCCGTTGCTGTTGAACCTAAAACAAAAGCTGACCAAGAAAAAATGGGTACAGCTCTTGCTCGTTTGGCAGAAGAAGATCCTACTTTCAAAGTTCGTACTGATGAAGAAACAGGTCAAACTATTATCTCCGGTATGGGCGAACTTCACTTGGATATCATCGTTGACCGTATGAACCGTGAATTCAAAGTAGATTGTAACGTAGGTAAACCTCAAGTAGCATACCGCGAAACTATCCGTAAAGCTGTTAAGGCTGAAGGTAAATTCGTACGTCAATCTGGTGGTCGTGGTCAATATGGTCACTGCTGGTTGGAATTGATTCCTCAAGAACCAGGTGCTGGCTTCGAGTTTGAAAACAAGGTTGTAGGTGGTGCGATTCCTCGTGAATACATCGGACCTGTTGAAAGCGGTGTTAAAGAAGCTATGGAATCCGGTGTTATCGCTGGGTACCCTATGGTTGATGTTAAAGTTATCGTATTTGATGGTTCCTACCATGACGTTGACTCCAACGAAATGGCCTTCAAAATTGCTGGTTCTATGGGCTTCAAAGAAGGTGCTCGCAAAGCAGATCCTGCATTGCTTGAACCATACATGGCTGTAGAAGTAGACGTTCCTGAAGAATATATGGGCGACGTTATCGGTGACTTGAACTCTCGTCGTGGTCGCATGGACGGCATGGAAGCTCGTAATGGTTCCCAACATATCAAAGCATATGTTCCATTGAGCGAAATGTTCGGTTACGCAACTGACCTTCGTTCCAAAACGCAAGGCCGTGGTAACTACTCCATGACATTCGATCATTACGAAGAAGTTCCTAAGAAAATTGCTGAAGAAATTCAAGCAAAGAAAAACGGTTAATCTCATATTAGATTAATAGAATTACTATTTTCCTCGGAGGATAATTTAAAATGGCAAAAGAAAAATTTGAACGTACGAAACCGCATGTTAACATCGGTACAATCGGTCACGTTGACCATGGTAAAACTACTTTGACTGCTGCAATCACTAAAGTATTGGCTGAAAAAGGTCAAGCTGACTTCCAAGATTACAGCATGATCGATAAAGCTCCAGAAGAACGCGAACGCGGTATCACAATCAACACTGCACACGTTGAGTATGAAACTGCTAACCGTCACTATGCACACGTTGACTGCCCAGGCCATGCTGACTATGTTAAAAACATGATTACTGGTGCGGCTCAAATGGACGGCGCTATCTTGGTTGTATCCGCAGCTGACGGCCCTATGCCTCAAACTCGCGAACACATCTTGTTGGCTCGCCAAGTTGGTGTTCCTGCAATCGTAGTATTCTTGAACAAAGCTGACATGGTTGACGATGAAGAATTGATCGAATTGGTAGAAATGGAAGTTCGTGAACTTCTTTCTTCCTACGAATTCCCTGGCGACGAAGTACCTATCGTTGTAGGTTCCGCGTTGAAAGCTTTGGAAGGCGACGCTCAATATGTAGCTAAAATTGACGAATTGATGGACGCTGTAGACTCCTACATCCCAACACCAGTTCGTGATACTGATAAACCATTCTTGATGCCTGTGGAAGACGTTTTCACAATCACTGGTCGTGGTACAGTAGCAACTGGCCGTGTTGAACGTGGTCAAGTAAACGTTGGTGATACTGTTGAAGTAGTAGGCTTGAAAGAAAAAGCTGAACAATATGTAGTAACAGGTCTTGAAATGTTCCGTAAAGTGTTGGATTCTGCAGTAGCAGGTGACAACGTAGGTGCATTGCTTCGTGGTGTTGATCGTAAAGACATCGAACGTGGTCAAGTATTGGCTAAACCAGGCTCCATCAACCCACACACAAAATTCAAAGCAGAAGTATACGTATTGACTAAAGAAGAAGGTGGCCGTCATACTCCATTCTTCTCCAACTACCGTCCACAATTCTACTTCCGTACAACAGACGTAACAGGTGTTGTAAACCTTCCTGAAGGTGTAGAAATGTGTATGCCTGGCGATAACGTAACAATGGAAATCGAATTGATTACTCCAATCGCTATCGAAGAAGGTCTTCGCTTCGCGATCCGCGAAGGTGGCCATACAGTAGGCGCTGGCGTAGTAACAGAAATCGAAGGTTAATTTAACCTTTTATGCTCATCGTAGAATGCGTTGAGCACAATACATGCAGCACTCAGAGCGGCAGATAATGCCGCTCTCGTGTTGTGTTTTTAAACTATGAAGTAGAAGGTTGCCTCTGCGGAGGAGAATTTCTATGGAGCAGCCCATTCACGAAATGGACGACAGGAGGAATTATTAATAATGGCTAAACAGCAAAAAATCCGTATTCGCCTTAAGGCATACGACCACAAAGCTCTCGATCAAAGCGCTGCTAAGATCGTAGACACTGCAAAAAGAAATGGCGCTATGGTATCTGGTCCGATTCCATTGCCAACAGAAAAGAATATCTTCACAATTCTTCGTTCTGTACACGTAAACAAAGATTCTCGTGAACAATTCGAAATGCGTACACATAAACGCTTAATCGATATTCTTGAACCAAATTCGAAAACAGTAGATGCTATCACTCGTTTAGATTTACCAGCTGGTGTATCTATTGAAATAAAACTATAAGGAGGTGCGATAATGTCTAAAGCTATTTTGGGTAAAAAATTAGGAATGACACAAGTCTTCACAGCTGAAGGCCAATTAGTTCCTGTAACAGTAGTGGAAACTACCCCAAGCGTTGTAGTGCGCGTAAAGACTGTAGAAACAGACGGCTACGAAGCAGTACAAATTGGTTACGGTTCCATTAAAGAAAAACATTTAACAAAACCTGTAAAAGGTCAGTTCGACAAAGCTGGCGTAGCTCCAGTGAAATATCTTCGCGAAGTTCGCGTAGCTAATGCAGCTGACTACACAGTAGGCCAAACTCTGGCAGCTGATATCTTCGCAGAAGGTGAATTGGTGGACGTAGTGGGTACAGGTAAAGGTAAGGGTTTTGCTGGCACAATTAAACGCCATAACTTCTCCCGTGGTCCTGAAACTCATGGTTCTAAATCTCACCGTGAACCTGGTTCCATCGGTCCTATGATCTCCGGTGGCGGCGGTAAGGTATACAAAGGTAAAAAACTCCCTGGACAAATGGGTGGTTACAGAGTTACCGTACAACGCTTATCCGTTGTGAAAGTTGATGCTGAACGTAACCTTTTATTGGTTAAAGGTGGTATCCCAGGCGCTAAAGGTAGCTTGGTTATGGTTCGCAACACGGTTAAACCTGTTAAATAATCATTTGTCGAAAGGAGGATTATGTAATGCCTACAGTAGCAACATATAATCAATCCGGCGTTAAAGTCGGTGAAATACAGTTAAACGATGCAGTATTCGGCGTTGAAGTTAACGAAGCCGTAATGCATCAAGCCGTAGTTCGTCAATTGTCTAACGAACGTCTCGGCACACATGCAACAAAAACTAGAGGTATGGTTCGTGGCGGTGGCCGCAAACCTTGGAAACAAAAAGGTACTGGCCGTGCTCGTGCAGGCTCCAGCCGTTCCCCAATCTGGATCGGTGGTGGTACTACATTTGGTCCACAACCTCGCAGCTATTACAAAGCTATGCCTCGTAAGGCTAGACGTTTAGCAGTTAAATCTGCTCTTAGCGATAAAGTGAATAATAGCGAATTATACGTTTTGGAAGAAATCACATTAGCAGCTCCTAAAACAAAAGAAGTGTTGAACATTATTAACAGCTTCAACGTTGGTGATGCAAAAGTATTGTTCATCACTGAAGGTGATGTAAATGTTGAACGTTCCGCTCGTAATATCCAAGGTGTTAAAGCTTTGGCTTGCGAAGGTATGAACATTTTCGATCTTCTTCATTACGATAAGCTCTTCATTACTAAAGGCGCTGTCGCAAAAATCGAGGAGGTGCTCGGATAATGCAATTACATGATGTACTAATCCGCCCGGTTATTACCGAAAAATCCACTATGCTTATGGAAGAAGGCAAATACACTTTCCGTGTGCCTTTGACTGCAAATAAAGTGCAAATCCGTCAAGCAGTTGAAAAAATCTTCAATGTAAAAGTAGAAAAAGTAGCTACTATTCGTGTTTTAGGTAAGACTAAACGCATGGGTCGTACACAAGGTAAACGTAGCGATTATAAAAAAGCTATCGTAACCTTAAAAGCTGGCGAATCCATTGAATTCTTTGAAGGTGTCTAAGAGTCTAGTTGTAAGGAGGCCCACTAATGGCAATTAAATCATTTAAACCGTACTCCGCTGGTCGCCGGTTTATGACAGTATCCGCCTTCGACGAAATCACAGCAAGCAAACCAGAAAAATCCTTGCTCGCTAAGATTTCTCAAAAAGGTGGTCGTAACAATACTGGTAAAATGACAGTTCGTCACCAAGGTGGCGGTCACAAACGTCAATACCGTATTATTGACTTCAAACGTACTAAAGATAATATTCCAGCTAAAGTAGCAACAATTGAGTATGATCCTAACCGTTCTTCTCGTATCGCTTTGCTTAACTACGCTGATGGTGAAAAACGCTACATTTTAGCTCCTAACGGTCTAAAAGTTGGTGACGTTGTATTCTCCGGTCCTGAGTCTGATATTAAACCTGGTAACTGCTTACCATTGGCTAATATTCCAGACGGTACACAAATCCACAATATCGAATTGAAAATCGGTAAAGGTGGTCAAATCGTTCGTTCCGCTGGTACATCTGCTCAATTGATGGGTAAAGATAATGGCTACGCTATTCTTCGTTTACCATCTGGTGAAATGCGTCGTGTTCGTCAAGAGTGCCGTGCAACAATTGGTGTTGTTGGTAACGCTGACCACAGCAACCTTGTAATTGGTAAAGCTGGTCGTCATCGTTGGATGGGTGTTCGCCCTGGCAACCGTGGTGTTGTAATGAACCCTTGTGACCATCCACATGGTGGTGGTGAAGGTAAATCTCCTGTTGGTCGTAAACATCCTGTTACACCTTGGGGCAAACCAGCACATGGTGTTAAAACTCGCGACAAGAAAAAAGCTTCTAACAGCTTAATTATTAAACGTCGTACAAAATAGGATAAAGGAAAGGAGATAAAATAGTGTCCAGATCTATTAAAAAAGGCCCTTTCGTAGCAGATCATTTGCTTAAGAAAGTTGAAGCTTTAAACGAAACTAACGAAAAGAAAGTTGTAAAAACCTGGTCCCGTGCCTCTACTATTATCCCAAGTTTTGTAGGCCACACAATTGCTGTGCATGATGGTCGCAAACATGTACCTGTATTCATTACAGAAGATATGGTAGGTCATAAATTAGGTGAGTTCGCTCCTACACGTACTTATAGAGGTCATGGTAAGGACGAAAAATCTACAGGCAAAAAATAGGAGGAAATAATACATGGAAGCAAAAGCAATCGCTAGACATATCCGAATCGCGCCTCGTAAAATCCGTATCGTTGCAGATTTAGTGCGCGGTAAAAACATCGGCGAAGCATTTGCCATCTTGAAGTTCACTCCGAAAGTTGGCGCTGATGTAGTAGAAAAAGTTATGCGTTCTGCAATCGCAAACGCTGAACATAATTTCGATATGAATGTTGACAATCTTTACGTATCCGAGATCTTCGTTGATCAAGGCCCTACATTAAAACGCATTCATCCTCGTTCCCGTGGTCAAGCTTTCAAAATTTTGAAACGTACTAGCCACGTAACAGTAGTAGTTAAAGAAAGAGCTTAAGAAGGAGGGAAACAGAGTGGGTCAAAAAGTTAATCCACACGGTTTGCGTGTCGGTATCGTAAAAGATTGGGACGCAAAATGGTATGCAGATAAAGATTTCGCTGCTAATCTTCATGAAGACGTAAAAATTCGTAACTTCTTGAAAGAAACCCTTTTCATTGCTGGTATTTCCCGCATTGAAATCGAGCGTACAAATAAACGTATTAAATTGACTATCCACACTGCGAAACCAGGTATGGTTATCGGTCGTGGTGGTGCTGGTATCGAAGATATCAAAAAAGCAATGACTCGTTTCACTGATAAACAAGTGGACGTTAACATTGCAGAAATTAAACAAGCAGACATGGATGCAACATTAGTTGCTGAAAACATTGCGGGCCAATTGGAACGCCGTATCGGCTTCCGTCGTGCAATGAAACAAGCTGTAGGTCGTACAATGCGCTTAGGTGCAAAAGGTATTAAAATCATGGTAAGCGGTCGTCTTGGCGGTGCTGAAATCGCTCGTAGCGAATCCTATCGTGAAGGTTCTATTCCTTTGCATACACTTCGTGCAGACATCGACTACGGTACTGCTGAAGCTCATACAACATATGGTTGTATCGGCATTAAAGTATGGATTTACAAAGGTGAAGTTTTGCCAGAAGCAAAACAAGCACCTGCTAAGAAGGAAGAAGGTGGCAAGTAATGCTTATTCCAAAGCGCGTAAAACATCGTAAGCAATTCCGCGGCCGTATGAAAGGTCGTGCTATGCGCGGTAATACAGTGTCTCATGGTGAGTTCGGCTTGGTAGCATGCGAACCATCTTGGATCACTAACCGTCAAATCGAAGCTGCCCGTATTGCTATGACTCGTTATATCAAACGTGGTGGTAAAGTATGGATTAAAATTTTCCCTGACAAACCAATCACAGCTAAACCAGCTGGTACTCGTATGGGTTCCGGTAAAGGTTCTCCTGAATACTGGGTAGCAGTGGTTAAACCAGGTCGTGTAATGTTTGAAATGGACGGTGTGCCAGAAGCTACAGCTCGTGAAGCTATGCGTCTTGCAAGCCATAAACTTCCAATCAAATGCAAATTTGTTGTTAAGGGTAAAGAATTGGGTGGTGACGTAAATGAAGGTTAATGACATTCGCAATATGAGCGCTGCCGAAATGGAACAAAAAGTTTCCGGTCTTAAGGAAGAGTTATTTAACCTCCGTTTTCAGCTTGCAACAGGTCAATTAGAAAATCCTATGCGCATTCGTGAAGTTAAGAAGACAATCGCTCGTATTAAAACTGTACAACGTGAAGTTGAACTTAAATCTGAAAACGCATAATAACAGATTTGTTAAAGTTTGAAAAGGAGGCTTAAAATCGTGGCAGAAGAAAGAAACGTACGTAAAGTCCGCGTAGGTAAAGTTGTTAGCGACAAAATGGACAAAACTGTTGTTGTTGCTGTTGAACGTAAAGTACCTCACGCATTATATAACAAGCCAATGGTTAGCACAAAACGCTTCAAAGCTCATGATGAAAATAATGAGTGTCAAATTGGCGATACAGTTAAAATTGTAGAAACTCGTCCACTTTCTAAAGATAAATGTTGGAGAGTTGTTGAAATTCTTGAAAGACAAAAATAAGAGTGATGTAAGGAGGAATAGACGATGATCCAGCAACAAACAATTTTGAATGTTGCCGACAACACTGGTGCTAAACGTATTATGTGCATCCAAGTCATGGGCGGTTCTTATCGCAAATTCGGCAATATCGGTGACGTAATCGTTGCTTCTGTAAAAGATGCATCACCCGGTGGCGTTGTCAAGAAAGGCGACGTAGTTAAAGCTGTTATTGTTCGTTCTAAAAAAGGTATCCGCCGTCAAGACGGTTCCTATATTCGTTTCGATGAAAACGCAGCAGTAGTTATTAAAGATGACAAGACCCCTCGTGGTACTCGTATCTTTGGACCTGTAGCTAGAGAACTTCGTGAAAAAGACTTCATGAAAATCGTTTCTTTGGCTCCAGAAGTATTATAAGAAGGAGGAACGCAGCATATGGCTAAGCTACAAATCAAAAAAGGCGATACAGTTGTTGTTATCTCCGGTAAAGATAAAGGTAAGCAAGGTACAGTTATCGCAACTGAACCTAAAAAAGAACGCGTATTTGTTGAAGGCGTTAACACTGTAAAACGTCACACAAAACCTTCCCAAGCTAACCCACAAGGCGGCATCGTTACTAAAGAAGCTGGCATTCATGTTTCTAACGTAATGGTTGTCGACCCAGAAACTAAAACAGCTACTCGTATCAAAAAGGTAGAAGGCAAGGACGGTAAATTCGTTCGCGCTACTGTTAAATCCGGTACAGTACTTAAATAATCAGGAAAGGAGGAGCTACATAAATGTCTCGTTTGTTTGAACAATACAACTCTGAAATCAAAAAGAGTATGCAAGAAAAATTCCAATACGGCAATGTAATGGAAATTCCTAAATTGGAAAAAATCGTTATCAACATCGGCGTAGGTGATGCAGTAGGCAATGCAAAAGCATTGGAAGCAGCAGTTAATGACTTGACTATTATTGCTGGTCAAAAACCTGTTATCACAAAAGCTAAAAAATCCATTGCGAACTTCAAAGTTCGTGAAGGCATGGCGTTGGGTACAAAAGTTACTCTTCGTGGCGAACGCATGTATGAATTCCTTGATAGATTGATCAATGCGGCATTACCTCGTGTACGTGACTTCCGCGGTATCAGCGCTACTGCATTCGATGGCCGTGGTAACTACGCTTTGGGTCTTAAAGAACAGCTCATCTTCCCTGAAATCGAATATGATCAGGTAGAACGTGTTACTGGTATGGATATCATTATCGTAACAAGTGCTAAGACAGATGAAGAAGCTCGTGAATTGTTGACTCAATTCGGTATGCCTTTTGAAAAATAATAGGAGGAACATATAGATGGCTAAAAAATCTATGATTGAACGCGAAAAGAAACGCGCTAAAATCGTTGAAAAATATGCAGCTAAACGTGAAGCGTTAAAAGCAGCAGGTGATTATGAAGGCTTATCCAAATTACCAGCAAATGCATCCCCAACACGCTTGCACAACCGTTGCAACTTAACTGGTCGTCCTCACGGCTATATGCGTAAATTCGGTATCAGCCGTATTGCGTTCCGTGAATTGGCGTACAAAGGACAAATTCCTGGTGTTAAAAAAGCCAGCTGGTAATATTAGACGAGAGGAGGTTTTTAGATTATGGTAATGACCGATCCTATCGCGGATATGCTTACGCGCATCCGTAATGCAAACGCTGCACTTCATGAAACGGTAAACATTCCTGCATCTAGAATGAAAGCAGCCGTTCTTGACATCCTTTTACAAGAAGGCTTTGTAAAGAACGTTGAAAAAGAAGAAAACACTTTAAAAGTAACTTTGAAATATGGTTCCAATAACGAGAAAGTTATTACAGGAATTAAACGTATTTCCAAACCAGGTTTACGTGTTTACGCGAAAAAGGAAGAACTTCCTCGTGTACTTGGTGGTTTGGGTATCGCAGTTATTTCTACGTCCAAAGGCGTTATGAGCGACAAACAAGCTCGTAAAGAAGGTCTTGGTGGCGAAGTAATCGCATACGTTTGGTAATAGTAGCAATAGGAGGTAGAAATAATGTCACGTATCGGTAGAATGCCTATCGAGATCCCTGCAGGCGTTACTGTTACATATGATAACCATCATATGAACGTAAAAGGCCCTAAAGGTGAATTATCTCGCGATTTGCATCCAGATATGAATATCACTGTAGAAGGTAACACAATCACAGTAACTCGTCCTTCCGACGATAAAAATCATCGTTCCCTTCACGGTTTGACTCGCGCTCTTGTTGCTAATATGGTAACAGGCGTATCTGAAGGATTTACAAAAACTCTTGAAATCAACGGTGTTGGTTACAGAGCGGCTAAACAAGGCAATAAATTAGCTCTTACACTTGGCTTCTCTCATCCAGTAGAAATGGAAGCTCCAGCTGGTATTACAATCGACGTTCCAGCTCCTAACAAAATCGTTGTGTCTGGTGCAGACAAAGAAGTTGTAGGTGCAGTAGCAGCTGATATCCGTAAATGGAGAAAACCTGAACCTTACAAAGGTAAAGGTATCCGCTATGAAGGCGAAGTTGTTCGTCGCAAAGCTGGTAAAGCTGGTGCAAAAGGTAAATAGTAATATCATCTATATGAATGAAAGGAGTGAATATCTTGCCTCGTAAATCTAGTAGAAATATCGCTCGAGCAAAACGTCATCTTCGTATTCGCCGTCATATCTCTGGTACGGCAACTTGCCCACGTTTGAACGTTTACCGTTCTTTGAGCAACATTTACGCACAAGTAATCGATGACGTAGCAGGTACAACTTTGGTTGCTGCTAGCTCTTTAGATAAAGATTTGAACTTATCCTATGGTGGTAACGTAGCTGCTGCTAAAGCTGTTGGTGAAGCAGTTGCTAAAAAAGCTATCGCTAAAGGCATTGACACTGTAGTGTTTGACCGTGGTGGTTACATTTACCACGGCCGCGTAGCAGCCCTTGCAGAAGGTGCTCGTGAAGCAGGCTTAAAATTCTAAGAAGGAGGAACTATAGACATGGCGAGAATTGACTACACCAGTCTTGATCTTAAAGAAAGAGTAGTATTCATCAACCGCGTAGCCAAAGTAGTTAAAGGCGGTCGTCGTTTTTCCTTCAGCGCTCTTGTAGTTGTTGGTGATGGCAACGGTTATGTAGGCGTTGGCTTAGGTAAAGCAGCGGAAGTACCAGAAGCAATTCGCAAAGGTATCGATGATGCTAAGAAAAATATTGTAAACGTAGCTATTAAAAATGGTACAATCCCTCACAGCGTAACAGGCGTATTCGGTGCAGGCCGCGTATTCTTGAAACCAGCTGCTGAAGGTACTGGCGTTATCGCTGGTGGCCCTGTTCGTGCCGTATTGGAATTAGTAGGTGTTCGTAACATCTTGACTAAATCTTTGGGCTCTTCTAACCCTAACAATATGGTTCGCGCTACAATCGAAGGTTTGAAAGATTTGAAACGCGCTAGCGAAGTTGCTGAGCTTCGTGGTAAAACCGTTGAAGAAATCTATAACGCGTAATAAGGAGACAAGAAATGGCACAAGTTAAAGTAACATTAACAAGAAGCTTAATCGGTCGTCCTGAAGATCAACGCGCGACAGTTAAAGCTTTGGGCTTGAAAAAAACTAATTCTCAAGTCGTAAAAGAAGTAACACCTCAAATCGAAGGTATGCTTCATAAAGTTAGACATTTAGTAAAAGTTGAAGAAGTTTAATACTGATAAGGAGGTGCACTGAATGAAACTTCATGAATTACAACCAGCAGCTGGTTCTAAAAAAACTCGTACTCGTGTAGGCCGTGGTTTAGGTTCTGGCTTGGGTAAAACATCTGGTCGTGGTCAAAAAGGTCAAAACTCCCGTTCTGGCGGTGGCGTTCGCTCCGGTTTTGAAGGCGGCCAAATGCCTCTTTATCGTCGTTTACCAAAACGCGGTTTCAACAACAGCGTTTTTGCTAAACAATATGCTGAAGTTAACGTAGCACAATTAAATCGCTTTGAAGATGGTGCAACAGTTGATCCAGTAGCTCTTATTGAAGCTGGCATTTTGAAAAATGTACGCGATGGTATTCGTATTTTAGGTAACGGCACATTGGAAACTAAAAACTTGACTGTTATCGCTAATGGCTTCACTAAAGCTGCTGAAGAAAAAATCACAGCAGCAGGCGGAAAAGTTGAGGTGATCTAGGGTGCTAGATAGCCTCTCGAACATCTTTAAGATTACTGAGTTACGTAACAAGATTTTGTACACATTGATGATGTTTGCTGTGTTTAGAGCCGGCATTCACATCCCAGTACCAGGTGTAGATGCATCTGTTATCGAATCCTTGTTTACATCCGGTAACCTATTTGGTCTATTAGACTTGTTTGCTGGTGGTGCGCTAAGTAAGTTCTCTATCTTTGCGATGAGTATTACCCCTTACATTAATGCTTCCATCATCATGCAACTGCTTCAGTCTGTAGTTCCTCAGTTTGAAGCATGGAGTAAAGATGGTGAAGACGGGCGTAAGAAAATAGCGAAGGTAACTCGTTATGGCACCGTAGTCCTTGGCTTTGTACAAGCCGCTGGTATGGCATTTGCTCTTAGAGCAAACAACGCTTTGGTAAATAATGATTTCCTTAGCGTATTCGTTGTGGCCATCATCCTCACAGCAGGCACATGTTTGTTGATGTGGATTGGTGAGCAAATCACAGCATATGGTATAGGTAATGGTATTTCCTTGATCATCTTTGCTGGTATCGTAGCTCGATTGCCAGATGGTCTCGAAACTATTTATCAATATATCCAAAACGGAACCATTAACATGTTCCAAGCATTCTTATTTGCTGTAATTGCACTTGCGATGATCGCTGTCGTAGTGGCAGTTACACAAGGCCAACGTCGCATTCCTATCCAATACGCAAAACGCGTAGTAGGGCGTAAAATGTACGGTGGTCACTCTACATTCTTGCCGTTGAAAGTCAATCAGGCAGGTGTAATCCCAATTATCTTTGCGTCATCTGTGTTGATGTTCCCTGTAACAATTGCACAATTTATTGACAATGAATTTGTTCATAAAGCTGCTGATTTATTTACATGGGGGACGCCGTTACAAACGGCATTGTATGCGATATTGATCTTTATCTTTACGTATTTCTATACTGCAATCTCTATCAACATTACAGATATGGCAGATAATATGAAAAAATACGGTGGTTTTATCCCAGGTATTCGTGCGGGTAAACCAACTGCTGATTATGTGGATAACGTGATGACCAAGATCACTTTGGCTGGCGCTGTATTCTTAGCTGTCGTTGCTATTATACCGAATTTCCTCGGTAGTATAACCGGCGTCCAAGGCGTATACTTTGGTGGTACGGCTCTTCTTATCGTTGTAGGTGTAGCACTTGATACAATGCAACAAATTGAGTCGCTCATGGTAACACGCCACTATAAAGGCTTTGTGAAATAGGAGGGAAACGATATGTATATTTTATTAATGGGACCTCCTGGTGCAGGTAAAGGCACTCAGGCAGCTCGACTTATTGAAAAATACGGTATTCCCCAAATTTCAACAGGTGATATGTTCCGCGCTGCGATTAAGAACGAAACACCTCTTGGAGTTGAGGCTAAGAAATACATCGATGCTGGTCAATTGGTACCAGACAGTGTAACTGTTGGTATCGTACGTGATCGCTTGGTGAAAGATGACTGCAAATCTGGATTTATTCTTGATGGATTTCCAAGAACTACAGCGCAAGCTGTATCCTTGGATGCAATCCTTAAAGAATTAGGAATTTCTTTGGACGCTGTACTTAACTTAAACGTTCCTTCCGAGGAATTGGTTAAACGTATTAGCGAACGAGCTGTTCTAGAAAATCGTGCTGATGATAACCCTGAAACAGTACAGAAACGTCTAGCTGTGTACGAAGAATCTACTAAACCGTTAATTGATTACTATCGCAATAGCGGATTATATCAAGAAATTAATGGTTTACAAGATGTAGACGCAGTATTTGCTGACATCATTAAGGCGTTGGAGAAATAATCTATGATTATTTTAAAATCGCCCCATGAGATTGAATGTATCCGCAAGGCAAGTAAGCTTACAGCAGACACGTTGTCCTTGTTAGTAAAAAAGGCTAAACCTGGCATCACGACGCTTGAGTTAGATACAATTGCCGAAGAATATATTCGCAGCCACGGTGGTATACCAAGTTGTAAAGGGTACTATGGATTCCCCGCTACAATCTGTGCTTCTATTAACGAAGAAGTCGTTCATGGTATTCCGAGCGCTAAGCGTAAGCTTAAAAACGGCGATGTCCTCAGTATTGATCTCGTATCATCTATTGATGGATATCACGGCGATTCGGCTGTGACGATTCCTATCGGTCACGTCAAACCCGATGTGATGAAATTGTTAAAAGTTACAGAGGAAAGTCTGTTCAAGGGAATTGAACAAGTGAAAGTCGGTAACCGTATTGGTGCTATCGGTCACGCTGTTCAAACGTATTGTGAGAAACATGGTTACGGTGTCGTACGCGACTTCGTAGGTCATGGTTTAGGCCGCGAAATGCATGAAGATCCGCAAATACCAAACTATGGTAGTCCTGATCAAGGACCTCTTATGAAACCAGGTATGGTATTGTGTATTGAACCGATGATTACATTAGGTACTCACCGTGTTCGTGTATTAGGGGATGACTGGACAGCAGTTACAGTAGATGGTAAACCTGCTGCTCATTTCGAACATACAGTGGTTGTTACAGAAAACGGCCCTGAAATATTAACTATGCGGGAAGAACCGCGGTTAATTAAATAAACAGGTAACCGGAGGAAAAGATATGTCAAAAGAAGACGTTATTGAGGTGGAAGGTACGGTCGTTGAGGCATTACCGAATGCCATGTTCCAAGTTGAATTGGAAAATGGTCATATCGTATTGGCTCATGTGTCAGGTAAAATGCGTATGAATTTTATCCGTATTCTTCCTGGTGATAAAGTTACTATGGAACTGACACCGTATGACTTAAATCGTGGTCGCATCACCTATCGCTTTAAATAAGCATAGGGTCCACAAAGGAGGTACTAATGAAGGTTCAACCATCAGTTAAAAAGATATGCGAAAAATGTAAAATCATTAAACGCAAAGGCCGTGTAATGGTTATTTGCGAAAATCCAAAACATAAACAAAAACAAGGATAATCTGATAGGAGGTGGATGATTAGATGGCACGTATCGCCGGTGTAGATTTACCTCGTGATAAACGAGTGGAAATTGGTTTAACTTATATTTATGGTATTGGTCCGACTTTAGCATCTGAAATTATTGCTAAAACTGGCATCAATCCTGACACACGCGTTCGCGATCTTTCTGAAGATGAAGTAGCGAAAATCCGTGAATTGTTAGATGCTGATTACAAAGTAGAAGGTGACCTTCGTCGTGAAGAAGCTCTTAACATTAAACGCTTAATTGAAATCAACTCCTATCGAGGCAAACGTCATCGTATGGGTTTACCACTTCGTGGTCAACGTACTAAAACGAATGCACGTACTCGCAAAGGTCCTAGAAAAGCAATTGCTGGTAAAAAGAAATAAGATAAAGGAGGGATAAAGCGTGGCTAAAAAAGTTGTTAGAACTAAAAGAAAAGAAAAGAAACATATTGAATCCGGTGCGGCTCATATTCGTTCTACATTCAATAACACTATCGTAACTTTGACAGATACAAACGGTAATGCGTTGTCTTGGGCTTCCGCTGGTGGCTTGGGCTTCCGTGGTTCTCGTAAATCCACTCCATTTGCTGCTCAAATGGCTGCTGAACAAGCTGCTAAAGCTGCAATGGAACATGGCCTTCGCACTGTTGAAGTATTCGTAAAAGGTCCTGGATCCGGCCGTGAAGCTGCAATCCGTGCTTTACAAGCTGCAGGTCTTGAAGTTACTTCCATTAAAGACGTAACTCCAATTCCTCACAATGGTTGTCGCCCTCCAAAACGCCGTCGTGTATAATTTATAGCGACCGATATGATACGGTGCTATAATTAACTATGAACGTGTGTTATATAGGAGGATGTTCCTGATGAGCGAAGAAAAGAAACTTAAAATCGAGAAAGTGGACATCGCCGATGGCGGTCGTTATGGTAAGTTCGTATGTGAACCATTAGATCGTGGTTATGGTATCACTCTCGGTAATAGCTTACGCAGAATTTTGCTTTCATCCTTGGATGGGGCAGCTATCACCTCTATCAAAATTGATGGAGTTCTTCATGAATTCTCTACTATTCCTGGTATTCGCGAAGACGTTACGGATATCATCCTTAACTTAAAGCAATTGTGCATCAAAGTTGAAGAAGAAGCACAATTACCTTTGGAAGTTCATTTTGACTTCCAAAAGGATGGAATATTGACAGCTGCTGATTTGGCTGAACAATTCCCACCAGAGGTAGAAGTATTGAATCCTGAACTCGTGATTGCGACAATGGATGAGACAGCTCATCTCGTAATGGACGTAGTAATCGAACGAGGTAAAGGCTATGTTCCTTCAACGAAGAATAAAAAAGATACTGATGTTATTGGTTGTATTCCAATCGATTCCATCTTCTCTCCAATTCTTCGTGCTAAATACGAAGTGAGTGATGTTCGTGTAGGCAATGAAATGGACTTCGACAAACTTACATTAGAAGTTTGGACTGATGGCTCCATTACTGCTGCTGATGCAGTGGCAAAATCTGCTGCCATTATGATTGGTTATTTAGGGAACTTCACTAAATTAGCGCATTCTGCAGATGTTGTAGATGTAAACACTGGTGAAGGCGGTATCGTTATAGATCCAGTAGGTTCCGATAATGAAGAACCAGCTGTAGATGACGGCCCAGCAAAGATTTCCATCGATGAGTTGGAACTCTCTGTTCGTGCGTATAACTGCTTGAAACGTGCTGGCATTAATACAATTGCAGACTTGCTAGACAAAACCATTGATGACTTAGGAAAAGTTCGCAACTTAGGTAAAAAATCTATCGATGAAATTGAGGAAAAACTCAATAATCATCCAGGTGGTTTTCAACTTAAACAAAAAGGCGAATAAGGAGGAAGACGAATGTACAGAAAATTAGGCCGCGACAGCTCCGCTCGTAAAGCGTTGTTCCGTAGCATGTTAACATCTTTCTTCCAATATGAGCGTATTGAAACGACTGAAGCTAAAGCGAAAGAACTTCGTTCTTTAGCTGATCAAATGGTAACTTTGGCTAAACGTGGTGATCTTCATGCACGTCGCCAAGTTCTTGCATACCTCATGGATGAAAGTGTAGTAAAAAAATTGTTTGATACAATTGCTCCAAAATATGCAGACCGTCAAGGCGGTTACACTCGTGTAATCAAAACTGGTCTTCGCAAAGGTGACGCTGCACCTTTGGCTATTATCGAGTTAGTTTAATCAAACTCATACGGTGTTGTAACTTATGTTGCAGCACCGTTTTTTTATTGTCAATTTTATGGTACAATCGACTAGTATAATATCGTAATATGTTAGCAGTTATCGTAAAGGATGAATATGTATTGTCAACCTTTTGCATAATATCTAAGACATTATTAAATTCAAGTTCTATTAAATAGGATAAATTGAAATATGGGGATTATGCACAACATGAGTATGATAGATGATGCAAATGGTTCTACTTTCATAGAAACGAAATTGACTAGAAAGATATGAGGTTATCCATGAATGAACAAGACATTATGATTGAGGTCAATCATATGAGTCATATTTATACTGATGAAAACGGCAATGATGTACGTGCCTTGGATGATGTGAATCTATCCATTAAGCGTGGTGAATTTGTTTGTATCATTGGCACTAATGGCAGTGGTAAAAGTACGCTTGCCAAGCATTTTAATGTGTTATTACAACCTAGTGAAGGTCATATCAATGTATGTGGCTTTGATACGCGGGATGAAGCGCATATTTGGAATATTCGCCAACATGTAGGAATGGTATTCCAAAATCCTGATAACCAAATCGTAGCGGCCGTTGTAGAGGAGGACGTTGCCTTTGGTCCAGAAAACTTAGGTATTCCTAGTGCAGAAATTAGACAACGTGTCGATGCAGCGTTAGCTGCTGTTAATATGACTGAATATAGAGAACATGGTCCCCATTTATTATCGGGCGGACAAAAACAACGTATTGCTATCGCAGGTGTATTAGCGATGAAGCCTGATTGCATCGTTCTTGATGAACCAACAGCGATGCTCGATCCAAAAGGTCGCCGCGAAGTGCTTGAAACAGTTCACAAGCTCAATAAGGAAGAGGGCATTACGATTGTATATATTACGCACTTCATGGAGGAAGCTGTTACGGCAGACCGAGTTGTGGTTATGAAAAATGGTGTGAAATTACATGATGGTACGCCTCGTGAAATTTTTAGCCATGTAGATACCTTAAAAGGGCTGGGCCTCGATGTACCGGTAGCCTCTGAGATTGCTTTCAAATTGAATGCTAAAGGTTATGAAGTGGGTAAGAGTATCATTAATAATGAAGAGTTAGCAAAGGGCCTTAAAGGCTCAAAGTTAGGTAAACAATTATCCGCTATACACTCAACAGATGCTTCAAGAGGGGAGGCAACCCACTAATGGCAATCGTACTAGATAATATTACATATACCTACGGCGTGGGCACCCCTTTTGAAAAGACTGCACTTCGGGGTGTATCTCTTACCATTGAAAATGGGGAGTTTCTAGGGGTTATCGGTCATACTGGTTCCGGTAAATCCACCTTTGTACAACATCTAAATGGGCTATTACATCCTACAACTGGTACAGTTACTGTCAATAGTGTAGATATTAGCGCTTCTACAGAGGAAGCAAAAAAAATGCGTCATAAGGTGGGGATGGTATTCCAGTATCCAGAACATCAATTGTTTGAAGAAACCATCGCTCAAGATATCGCCTTTGGTCCTAAAAATTTAGGGCTTAGTGCTGATGACGTAGACGAGCGTGTGCGAGATGCGATGAAGTTCGTAGGGCTCGATTATGACACATATGCAGAACGTTCTCCATTCCATTTATCTGGTGGTCAAATGCGCCGCGTGGCTATTGCCGGCGTAGTGGCTATGGATCCAGATTTTCTCGTGCTCGATGAACCATCTGCTGGTCTTGATCCATTTGGACGGGAAGAAATCTTTGAAGAAATCATTCGACTTCATAAAGAAAAGGGTATCACTGTAATTCTTGTATCTCACAATATGGAAGATATTTCTCGCATGGCTTCTCGTCTTGTAGTACTCGATAAAGGGCGTATCGTTCTCGATGGTGAACCGATGGACATCTTTAATAATCATCGTGATGAATTACAGGCTGTCGGTGTAGATGTACCGCCAGTGTCTGTTACCATGGAATATTTGCGCGAACAAGGTCTTGATGTGTCTAATCGCGTACTATCTGTAGATGATGCGGTACAAGCAATTCTCGAAGGAGGTAACCATGTTAAATAATATTACTATTGGTCAATACTTCCCAGGAAACTCTTTCTTGCATCGCATGGATCCACGCGCAAAGATTATTGCTACTACCATATTCGTTGTAGCCATATTCTTGGCGAATTCTCCATTGGCATATGGCGTTGTAGGTGGGTTCACCATCTTTTCAATGTTGTTATCACGTTTGCCGTTACGTCTGATGTGGTCTGCTATTAAACCGCTTTGGATTATCATCGTATTTACTATGGGGATTCATATTTTTACGACACCAGGCAATCCAATTTTTCAATGGGGGATTATTAATATTACCGACCATGGCGTGGCAATGGGCCTTCAAATGGCGGCACGCTTAATCTTCTTAATCTTGTTCTCCTCTTTGTTGACCTATACTACATCACCAATTCGCTTAACTGATGGCATCGAGCACTTGCTCAATCCGTTCCGTCGCATAGGTGTTCCTGCTCATGAGCTCGCTATGATGATGACTATTGCGCTGCGTTTCATCCCTACCTTATTGGACGAGACGGATCGTATTATGAAAGCACAATCTGCTCGTGGTGCAGACTTTGTGACAGGCTCTATCATTCAACGCGCAAAAAACATGGTGCCACTTTTAGTGCCATTATTTATTAGTGCGTTTCGACGGGCCGATGAATTAGCTATCGCTATGGAAGCACGTTGCTATAGAGGTGGCGTCAATCGTACACGTATGAAAGAATTACAAGTTACCTATGTCGATTATATTGGCGTCGGTGCTGTTGTCTTGATTACGATTATACTGATTGCATTATGGTGGCTTGGCCTATGAGAAATATACGGATCATAGTGGCTTATGATGGTACAGATTTAGCAGGTTATCAAAAGCAACCTAATGATAAGGGTTTAACGGTACAAGGTTGTTTGGAATATGGTTTATCACGTATTTGTAATGAACCCATTCAAATTTATGGTGCCTCTCGTACGGATGCGGGTGTGCATGCTAAATTTCAAGTTTGTACATTTCAAACGTCGGGGACTATACCAGTAGAAAATATTCCTCGCGCTATGATAGCTCATATTCCTAAGGATATAGTCGTTCTAGAAGCGGTAGAAATTCCGCTAGATTGGAAGCCACGGTGGAATATATACGGTAAAGAGTATGTATATACGATTCATAATCAGCTCATTGCAGATCCTTTGACGCAGCGATATCATTGGCATGTGAAAAAGCATTTAAATATTGCTCGTATGCAGGCTGCAGGTAATGAACTAGTAGGCACGCATGACTTTACAACCCTAAAGGGAACCAACTCAACTCCGGCGGATCCTGTAAAGACAATTATGGGAATTCGTGTTGAGGCCCGAGGTTCACAGGTGACGATTTCTGTGATTGGTGATGGTTTTTTATATCATATGGTCCGCAATATTGCAGGTTTACTTGTAGATATAGGTCTTGGTCGTCGCAAGGTTGAGGATATTAAAGGATATTTAGCCGCTAAAGACCGGCGTGCTATAGGGAAAACTGCACCTGCTCAAGGCTTATGTTTAGAAGAAATATTCTTCACTGAAGAGCGACAACAAGAGGTATTACGGAATAAATATTTTAGATGATTCGAGAATAAATATTCTATATAATTTTATATAGACTCTTTTTTTGATGTGAAAGTATAAAACGTTGAGCATAAATACTAAAAGGATACTACTTCAAAAGTAGTATCCTTTTTTTCTTATAATTTTTAGTTATAATACCTTAATTTATACCTATTATTATGTGAAATGATACATTGTAAACCTAAAATATACATGATACAATGACGATATAAGACAGGTTCGTACTATAAAACATTAACATAGTAAGGTAGACTCTTGTCAGCAGTGTAATTTTTATCCTAAGGAGGGTGAATCTCTTGCAAAAACGTAAAGATTTTATCTGGAAAATGGGCGGCCAACAAGGTGAAGGTATCGAGAGTTGCGGCGAAATTATGGCTACAATCCTTGCTAAAGAAGGCTACTCTTTGTATAGCCAACGTTTATTTGCATCTCGCATCAAAGGTGGTCATACTACATTCGCATTGCGCGTAGCATTGGAACAAATTATGTCTATTGGTGAAGGGGTAGACTTCTTGCTTTCCCTTGATCAAGAAACCGTTGATATGCACGGTTCCGAAGTACGTGATGGTGGATATATCATCTGTGATAGCAAAGTTAATCCAGACTTTTCTAAATTTGAAGGTACAAAGATTAATTGCTTATCTTTGCCTATCTCTGAAACAGCAATGAAACAAGGCTCCTTGTTGATGCGTAATATCGTAGCACTTGGGATGTCCGTAGCGCTTCTTGGCTTTGATACTAAGATGTTTAAAGATGCTATTACTGAGAAATTTGCAAAGAAATCCCAAGAGATTATTGATAAAAACTTGGCTGCTTTCGATGATGGTCATAGCCTTGTAATGGAAAAATTAGGCGATGTTGAAATCGATACATTGCCAGCGCCTGGTAAGAAAGATCAAATGTTCTTATTAGGTAACGAAGCATGTGCTCTTGGTGCTATTGCTGCGGGCTCCCGTTTTATGGCATCATATCCTATTACGCCAGCATCCGAAGTTATGGAATACATGATTAAAACTATGGATAAGTTGGGCTCAACTGTTGTTCAAACAGAAGACGAAATCGCAGCGTGTATGACAGCTATGGGTGGTGTATACGCAGGTGTTCGTGGCTTCACGTGTACTTCTGGCCCAGGTCTTTCCTTGATGGCAGAATCCTTGTCCATGGCTTCCATGGCTGAATTGCCAATGGTTGTTATTGACGTTCAACGTTCTGGCCCATCCACTGGTATGGCTACAAAAGTTGAACAATCTGATATTGATGCAGCTTGCTACAATGCACATGGCGACTACTCTGGTATCGTAATTTCTCCAACATCTATCGAAGAGTGTTTCTATGAAATTCAAAAAGCTTTCAACTTGGCAGAAATGTATCAATGTCCAGTTATCTTTATGCCTGACTTACAACAAGGTTTGAATAAACAATCCGTTCCTTCCTTTGATTTGAACCGCGTACCTATTAATCGCGGTAAAATGATGAAACAAGCTGAACTTCCTGAATTGGTACAACCTAACTACTTCAAACGCTTTGAATTGACTGAAGATGGCATTTCTCCGCGTACAATTCCAGGCATGAAAAATGGTCTATTCCTTTCCACAGGTTTAGAGCATAATGAAGAAGGTAAACCAGCAGAAGCGCCTACAATGCACGTAGCGCAAACTGATAAACGTTTCCGCAAATTGGAAACTGTAGCTGATAACTATGAACCATTCTTAAATAATGCTAAATACGACGAAGCAGATGTACTCGTTGTAGGTATGGCTTCTAGCCGTGGTGCTATTGAAGAAGCCGTTGCTGAATTTGATCAAGAAGGCGTCAAAGTCAACCACTTACAATTGCGCTTAATTAAACCATTCCCAGCAAAGCAATTACAACCATTCTTTGATGCTGCGAAAAAAGTAGTTATCGTGGAACACAATAAAACTGGTCAATTGGCTAATTTATTTAAAATCAACATGCATAAGAAACATAAGATTTCTAGCTGCTTGAAATACGATGGTAATCCATTCACAAAAAGTTATGTGAAAAATGCGATTAAGGAGGTCCTATAATATGACAACAGCTAAAGATTACAGAAATGATATTCGTCCTAACTGGTGTCCAGGCTGTGGCCATTATGGGGTTCAAGCGGCGATTACTGACGCTGTAGTAGCGAAAAATATTCCACCAGAAAAATTAGCCGTAATTTCCGGTATTGGTTGCTCTAGTCGTATCGGTGGCTATTTCTACGCTTATGGTGCGCATACAACTCATGGCCGTGCGCTTCCTTATGCGCAAGGCGTTAAACTTGCTAACCAAGATCTTGAAGTTATCGCATTTTCTGGTGACGGTGATGCCTTTGCTATCGGTATGGGTCACACCATTCATGCTTTCAAACGTAATGTAAACATGACATACGTAGTAATGGATAACCATGTATATGGTTTGACTAAAGGTCAAGCATCTCCTCGTTCTGACATCGGGTTTGTTACAAAAACAACTCCTCATGGTGCGTTTGAATCTCCATTGTCCGTTTGTGAAACTGCGATTGCAGCAGGTGCTACATTTGTAGCACAAAGCTATATGGTGAATCGTAAAGAGCTCGTTGATTTGATTCAACAAGCCATGGATCATGAAGGCTTCTCCTTCATCAATGTATTCAGCCCATGTGTTACATATAACAAACGCAATAGTTACGATTGGTTCAAAGAACATTTAGTAGCATTGCCTGAAGGGTATGACCCAACAGATCGTGCAACAGCGCTTAAAACTTTGGGTGATACTGATGGTTTGGTTACAGGCCTTATCTATCAAAATACATCTAAACCTTCCTTTGAAAAAGCATTGGCTACTGCAAATGGTGGCCCACATCCTCGTCCATTGACTGAAGATGTGGTTAAACCTGACCAAGCATTATTTGATAGTCTTTGCAATCAATTTAAATAATATTGGCATCGTACTCCTTAGGTAGGATGCTGACTAAGAAAACGTGTCACCTTCGGGTGGCACGTTTTTTGTATGTTATATGTTTATAATTTTATCCCATGTGGTTATGAACATGTTATAATAAAAACACTGTATGATATTCATTGTTGAGGTTTTTATGAAAGCATACGAAAAAGGGATTAGCTTGATAGATTATATGTAGCATTATATGAGAGCGTATACATTCCTAGATAGTTTATGAAAGTAGGTTTATATGAGTAAGACCGTAGGTATTATTGGCTTAGGTTTATTAGGTGGATCCTTGGCAAAGGCTCTAAAGGAATATACAGAATATGAGGTAGTAGGCTATGCACGTCGTCAAGAGGTCTGTGATGCGGCCATTCAAGATGGTGTGGTAAAAGCTGCGTGGACTGAAGTTGAACCATTGATTAAGAACTCAGATATCGTTGTGTTCTCCTTGCCTCCTGATACAAATGCACGGCTTTTTACTGAAACGGCTCATCTATTTAGACCTGGGCAAGTCGTAACTGATGTATCTAGTGCGAAAGAAAATTTTGTACGAGCTGTCTATGAATCGATTCCGAAGGGGACTGTTTTCGTATCTGTCCATCCTATGGCAGGATCCGAAAAGGGTGGGTATGAAGTATCTCATAAGAATCTTTTTAAAGGAATGGGTTGGATTGTACTAGAAGATAAGGCCTCTGATGTATATAGTGAAGAGGTGGCTCAAGAATTGGCTGACATGGGTCGTGCCTTAGGGTCTCGTATCGAGTTTGTCGATATTTATGCTCACGATGCATATCTTGCGATGGTTAGTCATATGCCTCACTTATTGGCTTCTATTCTAACACAAGTTTCGGGTGGCGATGAATTGGGCGAATTGCGCATGAAACTATCGGCAGGGGGATTCCGCGATTGCACGCGTGTGGCGGGGGGATTACCATCCATGTGGCGTGAAATTATCTACGGTAATCGTCATAATGTTATTGAAGGTCTTACACAAATTGAATTAGAAATTGAACATGTTAAAGCGATACTTTCACAAGATGACGAAGGACAAGCATTAGAAAGTTATCTTGAACGAAGTCGAGAGATTCGCAATAAATTGCCATATTTAACGGGACAAATTAAGAATAACTAAAAGAAAGAATATCTAAAATATAATTATATTATTTGATTAAGGGAGCTTTTATGAGTTTGTTACAAGAAACTTGTGGCGCTATTACAGGTCGCAGCCTAGAGATTGAACGACATATAATCGATAGCTGGAATACAGCATCGCCTGTGGAACGATATGGACGTCTTGTAAATATGGTGGCTCAATATGGGGCAGCTACTAATCAAGAGACGTTAGCTGTACCAAAGCCTTGCATGATAATTGCCTCTGCCGATCACGGTGTGGCCGATATGGGCGTCAGTGCGTATCCAAAGGAAACGACCGTTGGGATGACTCAGAATTACCTGATTCCTAAGGGGGCTGGCGCTAATTCTCTAGCGAATTATTGTGGTGCTCAAATGGAAGTTATCGACATGGGCATTGATGCGGATATGAGTTGGGTTCCAGGCCTTCGTATTCATAAACTTGGGATGGGTACGAAAAACTTCGTAGAAGAGCCAGCTATGACGCGTGAACAAGCGATTGAAGGCATTGAAACGGGTATTCGCCTCGTAAAAGAAAAAATTGATGAAGGCTTCAATGTATTTTTAGTAGGCGAAATGGGCATATCGAATACGACAGCTAGTGCCCTTATGACCGCTAAGTTTGCAGGACTTACAGCGGAAGAGGCGACGGGACGAGGAACGAATATTTCCGATGAACGACTTAAACTAAAGCAACGCATTGTTCATGACGTACTGGAGAAATATAAGGATATTCCTAAAGACGATGCCATTGGGATTTTATCCTCTGTAGGCGGCTTTGAATTTGCTTGTATCGTTGGCGTTATCTTAGGCGCCGCAGCAAATCATGGGTTAGTCATCATCGATGGATTTAATACATCGGCCTGTGCCTTGGTAGCTAAAACGTTGGTGCCACAAGTAATGGATTATGTGATGGCTTCACATTTATCTGCTGAAAAAGCGGCAAAATCTTCCTTAGAAAATTTAGGCCTTGAAGCCTATGTCGATTTAGGCCTTTGTTTAGGTGAGGCTTCTGGTGGCTCCATACAAATGGGTATGCTAGATCTTGCGGTTCATATGTATTTGGCGCTTACAGGAGGTAAGGCATGAGAACTTTCAAAATAGAACCATTGCATGTACCATCCATGGAAGCATGCCGCTTACGTATCGATAATTTGACAAAACCCATCTATAGCCTTGCTACGTTAGAATCTATAGCAGAGCGTTTTGCAGGGATTCTTAGAAACCCTAAACCAAATCATTTACGCTATGGTGTGCTCGTTGTGGCGGCGGATCACTTGGTAGATGGGCCGCAAAACACTGAGCATGGTAGTGAAAGCTATGATGCCATAGAACGTTTTAATGAGGGAACAACAGCTACACAAGGGGCTGCAGCTAAATTAAATGCCGTTGTACATGTGGTGAATCTAGGTCTTGAACAAGATACTGCAGATTTAGCAAATATTGAACAACAAGTGATTCGAAAAGGCTCCCATTTCTTTGGCGTAGAACCTGCTATTTCTCGTGAGGAATTAGAGCGTGCTCTTGAGCTCGGCTTTACCTATGCAGATAGATTACATGCTGATGGATTACAAGTGGTGGCGATTGGTAACGTAGGGGAGAGGGCCTTTCTAGATTCTCTTGTAACGACGGCGACGATCACAGGTTGTGCGTATGAGGATATTCTCGTTCATAATGAATATGGACCTACGGTAGAGCAACGTGCTGCTCATATTCATTCTTTTGTAGATCGATTTAATATTTCTGTGGAGGATTGGTCTACTTTGAGTGAAAGCGAGCGCCGTGATGCGGTATTGCACTTGCTTCACGTAGCAGGTGGTTTAGATATTGTATTTTTAACGGCCTTTATCTTAGGAGCTGCTAGCCATCGCATGGCTGTAGTTTTTGATAATATAGTAACTGGTGCAGCTGTTTTAGCGGCGGTTACCATTGAACCGCTAGTTAAGGACTATGTGTTTCCGT
>CAJZEE010000018.1 GCA_915066865.1 uncultured Veillonella sp. | reverse complement strand
AAATTCTGTACCAAGTACGGCTGCCACCATTTCCTTTGTTGTAGTCTTACCAGATGAACCGGTAATAGCAACTACAGGAATATCAAAACGGCGACGATGATAACGTGCCAAATTTTGATATGCTACCAAAGTATTGTCTACCTCGATACAAGCAATGCCTTCTACAGCACGTCCTTTTTCAACGATAGCTCCTGTGGCACCTTTTTCAATAGCCGTATTGATAAAATCATGACCATCAAAAGTGTCGCCTTTTAATGCTACAAATAAAAATCCCGATTCAATAGTTCTCGTATCAGTAGATATATCTAAAAACTTAATATTGTCGGTATGTGCACTTATCCCCTGTGTGGCTTCCACTACTTGAGACAATGTAAATTCTGCCATATTAAATCTCCTTGAGAGCTGCTCGCGCCTCTTCACGATCATCGAAATGAATCGTTTTATCCTTTAAGATTTGGTAATCCTCATGTCCCTTACCTGCAATCAGTACAATATCCCCAGGTTTTGCATGTTGTATTGCATGTTGAATCGCTTCCCGACGATCAACGATAACTTCATAATAAGAGCCTTCACGAAGCCCTTCTTTAACGCCTGTTTCCACATCTTTAACAATTTGTACAGGATCTTCTGTACGCGGATTATCAGATGTAACGTACACAACATCACCATATTGTGCCGCAATACGCCCCATAATAGGGCGTTTGGTTGCATCTCGGTCCCCGCCACAGCCAAAGACTACGATAATACGATTCTCTTGAATCGCCTTTGCTGTTTGTAAAATATTTTCTAAACCATCCGGTGTATGTGCATAGTCTACAACGACAGCAAATGGTTGACCTTCTTCTATCAACTCAAAGCGCCCAGGTACAGCGCTAAATGTTTTTAATGCTTTATCGATATCTTCCATGGAAATACCTTCCAAAAGGCAGGCACCAATAGCTGCTAATGTATTATACACATTAAACAAGCCAGTCGTATTCATTGCAACTGTATAGTCATGACCATCATAAGATACCGTGTAACGGCTAGACTTTGGCGTCATATCAACGTCATGAGCATTCAATGTGCCGCTACCATCAATACTATAGGTAATGATAGGGGCTGTAGTTTTTTCAACAACCCGATGTCCATAGGCATCATCGATGTTAATGACAGCACCCTTACCAGATTTTACTTGGTTTGGTTTGCTAACCTGTTCAAATAGTTTACATTTAGCTGCTAAGTAATTCTCAAATGTTTTGTGAAAGTCTAAATGATCTTGTGTAAGATTTGTAAATACTGCCGTATCATACTCAACACCAGATACGCGTCCCAAAGCCAATGCATGGGAAGATACTTCCATTACGCAATGTGTAACGCCCTCTTCCACCATTTGATACAAAATATGTTGTAAATCTACTACGTCAGGGGTCGTGTTATGAATCGGATATGATGTATCGCCAATCATGATATGAACCGTACCAATCACACCGACCTTATGACCTTGAGCTTTCAAAATATGACGAATCATATGAGTTGTAGTCGTTTTACCATTAGTACCAGTAACACCAATCATGCGCATGGAATTGGCTGGATAATCAAAAAAGTATGGCACACAGGACATCATAGCCGCACGTGTATCTTCAACAGTGATAACACAAACGTCACTACTTACCTCAACAGGTTTAGATACTAATACAGCTACTGCCCCAGACTCAACAGCTTTATTAACATAGTTATGACCATCTACAGTGGCACCATCTAAAGCAATAAATAAACTACCTGCTTTTACAGCACGAGAATCAGCGGTTACATCTAAAATTTCAACAGCTGTATTACCTTCTACATGCGGTGCATGTAAGGTTTTTACTATATCTTGTAATTGTTTCATATACAATCTCCTTTACACGCAAAGGAAAGCAGCCCAATACGAGCTGCTTCGCCTGCTAGTCTATAATTTGCTGTTTCTCTTGTACATTACGTTCAGTAACAGCGCTTTTTGTGCTATAAACAAAAGAATCAGGCAAAACCATTCCTAGTTGTTCTTCTGCGATTTGTTGGATACGTACAGGAGACTTCAAAGAAGCCACTTCAACGTCCAATGCATCGTTATCTTTTGTTAATTGTACTACAGCTTGCTGTGTTTTAACTACCTCATAGCCCAACTTTGTACTGTATGCATTCATAACCATCATGATAAGCAAGCATGCAACTAATGCAGCAATACCATATACAACTTGCCACATCATAGGGCTTAAATCTAAAGCTACGTTTGCACTACGTCTTCTCCCTTGTGCAATGACCAACATATCACCTTTTACTTGGCCCACAACAGCCTTTCTTGCTAACATAACACTTAACCCCTTCCAATTCTACAACTTTACTGCTACGCGCAATTTAGCGCTTCTAGCCCTCGGATTAACTTCAATCTCCCCTATACTTGGCTCTATAACCTTATTTTTTGCCTTTACAACTGCCTTGTGATTACAAACACACATAGGCAATTGTGGAGGACATATACATGCGGTACTTAACTCTTTAAAAGTTTGCTTTGTAATTCGATCTTCCAAGGAGTGGAATGTAATAACTCCAATCTTTCCCTTTGGTTTTAACATCGATACAGCATCTACAAAACTATCATGCAAGATTGCTAATTCTCTATTTACTTCAATACGTATAGCTTGAAACGTCCGTTTTGCCGGATGAGGTCCATCTTGTCGCGCCTTTGCAGGTATTGCATTCTTAATAATTCTAACTAACTCACCAGTAGTAGTAATTCTTTTTTCTTGGCGTGCTTCAACAATAAACTCAACAATCCGTTTAGCCCATCGTTCTTCCCCATAGTCGCGGATAATTTGCAGTAATTGTTCACTGTCATATTCATTAATAATTTCCTCTGCCGTGAGAGGTGCATCTTTATCCATACGCATATCAAGAGGTCCATCATTCATATATGAAAAACCTCGTTCAGGGGTATCTAGTTGATAGCTTGATACGCCAAGATCAAATATAAAGCCATCTACTTCATAGATGCCCGCATTTCGGAGGGCTTCTTTTAAGTTAGAAAAGTTTGTAGGTATTGTTAACACCTGACATTTCAAATCAGATAAACGCTGTCGAGCTACACTCAAAGCATCTTCATCTTGATCTAAACCTATAATCATACCTTCTGGGTCCAGCATCTCGCCCACTGCGTGAGCATGTCCTGCTCCACCAAGGGTACAGTCCACATAAATGCCTTTTGGATTAGTTACGACGGAGTCCACCGTTTCACGTAAGAGTACGCTAGTATGATTAAATTTCATCATAGCCTCCTATAACATAATCCCTTCAAGCCCTTCAACTAATTCTTCCATGCTTTCAGCCACTTGCTCATCATAGAAATCGTATTTTTCACGACTCCAAATTTCAACGTGGTCCCCAGCACCTACAATAACAGCCTGTTTATCAAGGCTTGCATATTCACGTAGTGGTACAGGAATGAGGACACGGCCTTGTTTATCATATTCAAGTTCAGCAGCACTACCAAAAACAAAACGTTTTAAGGCACGCACGCTAGCTTTAGTGGAGGATTGTGATTGTAAAGCAGTAGAAATTTTTTTCCACGCCTCTTCGGTGTAAATAGCCAAGCAGTTATCTAAGCCTTTTGTAACGATGCACAAATCGCCTAGTTGTTCACGTATTTTCGCAGGTATAATCATCCGCCCTTTTGTATCAATAGTGTGATTATATTCGCCCATGAACATACGTATCACCGCCTTTCACTATTTCTTATCCACCACTATATGGTAAATTCTACCACAATTCCCCACCTTTCACAACAAAAAATCCATTTTTATCCCACTTTTTTATATTTTTCTTGTTTAATCTCTATTTTTCTCCGCTTTTCTACAATACATATGTTCGATTAAATATTTAAAACTAATCAATTTAAACCACTCTCCACCACAATGGTGAAATACCACTCCTTAGATGGACATAATCCCCACTTTAGATGTATTATGATTAGCAACTCATAAAAGTTAAAGATATTTAGGACTATATTCAAAAAAGCACAAAAAAACCTCATCAATGTACAACACATACATTGATGAGGTTTTCCTCTATTTATATAGTTTTGATTATAGTATTAGAATTTAGATTCGATAGCCGCTTGAAGATCGCCTTTAGGTAAGAAACCAATTTTACGGTCTACTACTTCACCATCTTTTAAGATAACGAATGTAGGCAATACTTCAACTTGTAAATTACGTGCTAATTCTGGTTCTTCATCAGCGTTTACTTTTACAAAGTTAGCTTTACCTTCAAGCTCACCTGCAATTTCTTCAATGATTGGCATCATACGTACGCAATAACCGCACCATGGAGCCCAGAAGTCAACAACAGTAACACCACCTTGGTTTACCAAATCTTGATATTCAGCAGTTTTTAAGTCTTTTAATTCGCTCATTGTACCCTCCTACGGTAATTGAACTAATACACAATCTTGAATGACATGCAGGTCTAAAGCATGTGCTTTTTCAACAACAGATGGTTTATCCGCCCCTGGTTGCAACCACACAATAGAAATGCCAAGTTCTTTGCATTCATAAAGTGCAGCTAATCCCGCTGCTTCTGGCACAACAAAATCTACCACAGCAGGCACAACGGGAAGTGCAGAAAGGCTAGAGTAACAGGTGTCTCCATCTATTTCTGCAATATTAGGATTAACTGGATATACTTCATATCCGTGATCTTTAAGACATTTATAAATCTTATAACCGAACTTTTCGGTTTTATGGGTAGCTCCAATAACGGCCCATACTTTTTGATCTAAAGCTTGTTGAATTGTCATTTCGACCACCTCTTATATACTATTATAAATAAATATCGAATATTGTCAATATATTATATCGAATTATATAGTTAAAGAATTATTCTCTTTTAGCAATCATCCTATAACATAAAGCAATACTATTCTATTACTCTATTCTTTAATTTGTATCTCAATCGTTTTCTGACTAAGACTAGGTAAATTTAAATCAATCTCAATTAATTCAGATAAACTAATTTCTCTACGACTAAATGTATGAGCTTCAACTAAGCCGCCAGCAATAGCTAGTTCACCTAAAATTCTATTAGGAGACCATTGACTTTCACGTAATTCACGAATAGTAATACTTTTTTGTCGTTTAGATAATCTATGCCCTTCAGAATCAATTAATAATGGAGCATGTCCATAAGAAGGTATTTGTATATTTTTAGATGTAAAACTAGATTGTAATGTTTTATATAAATATATTTGCTGCCCCGTAGTCTCTAGTAAATCGTCTCCACGAATGACCTCCGTTATCCCCATAGCAATATCATCCAGTACGACAGCTAAATTATAGGCATACATACCGTCACCACGACGCAATACATAATCATCTAATTCACCTTCCAAATGAATATGTTGAAAGCCTTGCCAGCGATCTACAAAATCTATATCACAGGAATTAACGGCTAAACGCAAAGATGGTTCCTTAGATGTCATAAACTCTTTTATCAATTTATCCTCTAGATGACGACAGTGTCCATCGTATCGATGAATTATTTCTCCAACGTGGGGCGCCGAAGCAATAGACTGGAGCCTTGTACGATTACAAAAGCAAGGATAAATTAGTTTTTCTAATGCAAGATGTTCTAATATGTCTCTATAATATGTTTGTCGCTCACGTTGCCAATACGTTGACTCTGGTCCACCAACACGAGGCCCTTCATCCCATTCAAATCCTAGCCACTCTAAATCATCTAATAGAGCTTCCCCTAACTCACGTTTAGAGCGTTGGGTATCTATATCCTCCATTCGCACAACATACTGCCCATTTTGTTGCTTCGTAGAAACATAAGATAAGAGGGCTATCCACACATTGCCGAGATGGATATATCCTGTGGGGCTTGGAGCAAATCGACCTTTCATGATGCCCTCCTACAGTACAAAACAAGTGGCATATCCAGTAAATTTACACAGAATATGCCACTATAAATAATATAAAACGATTATCCTAGAGAAATAATGTTATCGAATACCTTACCAGCGTCTTTAATTTTTTGTTCGTTCCCCATTGTACAAATATGATTGTCCTTCAATACAGGTTCAACCACATCTGCTAAAGCAACGATATCCTCTGGTTTACAAGCGATAACTTGTTTACGAAACTCTACCTTATCCTCTAGTTTAGTACCGCTAAAATACATGCCCATCGCACGTGGGCCACGCAATGCAGGAGTCATTGGTAAATCTAAAGAACTCATAGTACCGATAATATATTTACGCATCTCACGATCAGTCAATGTGAACTCACGAAGGTATTGAGGTAATTCTTTATATACATTTAATGTTTCTACCAAGTTTGGATCGCGATAGCTACAGAAAATCATATTACCATCGTCATAGAAGTTTGCAAAGGCACCGTAAGCACCGCCTTGTACACGAATGCGAATCCAAAGATATTCATAACGTAAAATCGTTTCCAATACACTCATTGGGCCTACGTGTTTATACCCATGGTCTATAAAATTACCACCTTGAGCTACATATTGAACCTTACCAGCTGTAACGATACCATCATTACCAGACAAACGTATAATCTTTAATGTATCATTACTTAAGTCAGTAGTATCCCAAGTTTCAATCAATGGTTTCATGAGATTTTCAAAGGCTTCTAATTCACCTTCTTCACCAACGAACATGATATCTACATTGTTAGCACGGAAAATCTTACGAGCCACATCAGCTAATTTTTCTGGCAATAATGGTAATGCCGCAGGATTAGAAGCCAATTCGCTAATCTTTTGATAATAACCAAAGTTACCATTATCTCTAAATTTACCAACTGCAGATACTTGTGCCATAACACGTTGACTTACGATGGAATTACCACGACGAAACGCTTCATTATCCCAAATAGCTTTGCTTTCTTGAACAAGTTCAGTCAAGCGTCTATCGTTACTATAATCTGCTTTTTGTACTACTTCGTTAATCAAGCGACATAAGTCAGGTAATTTAGAATGCAAGGCTTTAGCGCGAACAATCATGAGAGGCGTAAATTCATCACGCTTACCATCTTTACTAATAGCCGTAATATCTGAGCTTAAACCACCAAGGTTCATATTGATATCTTTAGCCAAAGCTTCGTAGCCACGTTCAGATGTGTCAATACGGCCGAGAATATCACTTAAAATGTCGGCATAGAATAACTCATCTTCTGTAAGACAGCTTAAGTCAAAGTAGAGCCCTACATAATTGATACCTTTTGTGAAAGTAGGTACAAAATGTACTGTAGTATTGCCAATTTTGCTTTCACGACGTTCTACTGCTTCAATATTAGGATTTAAATCAGATAATTCAAGCAATGGAATCGACGCTAACGCTTCATCACTATCTGGAGCTTCTTGACGAAGTTTAAGTCGTTTTGTTTGCTCTACAATTGCTTCGATTTCTTCTGGAGACATCTTAGCTTTTACAGCAGTTAAATGCTCTTTAACCTCTGCGTCCTTGCGCTCTTGAAGACCACGTTCAGGATAAATAGAAACAAGCACTTTATGATTGTTATTTAAGATAGATTGACGAATTAAATCTTCAAAGTACGTACCGGATAAGCCCTTGCGAATATTCACTAATGCTTCTTCGTAGTGTAATAACTCAAGTGGGTCATTGTCATATAGCCAATTATCCATCATACGGATAACATAAGCTAAACCGATTGGGCGACCACCAAAGTCGCTTTCACGAAGAGCAAACTCAATACTATTCAAAGAAGCTTCTAATAATTCTTTATCTAAACCGTTATCACAAAGTTCTTGCAATGTAGATTCCACAATACGCTGCAAGTCAGCTTGTTTATCGAGATTAGAACCAGTTGCTTGCACGGTCCACAAAGGTTGACGAATGCTATCAAGATAATAACCACTCACATCAGAACCGATACCTGCTTTCACCAAAGCCTGTTTAAGAGGAGCCGCAGGAGATGTCAACAATGCATGTGTTAATACCTCAAAAGCCAAGCTATGCTCAGGTGTTACATCAGGTAAAACATAGGCAAAAGAATGTAAAGTACGGTTATCTGTAGGTTCTTCAGAACCTACGTTGTATGGATAGCTCACCACCTTACCTTCCGTAAATGGAGCTTGTAAGCCAACCTCTGTATTAACCTCAATAGCATCGAAATGACTTAAGTACTCATCATTCAAGAATGCCAATTGCTCTTCAATATTCATATCACCATAAAGAAAAATATAACTATTGGACGGATGATAATGAACTCGATAGAACTCTTGGAACTCTTCATAAGTTAAGTCCGTAATATGGTCAGGATCTCCACCAGAATCAACACCATAAGTGGTATCTGGGAAAAGTTCACGCATCATTTGGCGTTCTAGAACGGAATCCGGAGAGGAATAAACCCCCTTCATCTCATTGAATACAACACCTTTATAGGTAAGTTCATCTTCCGAATTATCTAGTTCATAATGCCAACCTTCTTGCATCACGATTTCTGCATCATCGCGAACGCGTGGATACAATACAGCATCAAGATATACGTCCATCAAATTGTGGAAGTCTTTATCGTTTTTGCTGGCTACTGGATACATCGTTTTATCAGGATATGTCATAGCGTTTAAGAACGTGTTTAAAGACCCCTTAACAAGCTCAACAAATGGCTCTTTTAAAGGAAATTTACGAGAACCACATAAAACGGAATGTTCCATAATATGTGCTACACCAGTACTATTATGTGGCGTTGTTCTAAAAGCAATATTGAATACTTTATTAGAATCTGGTGAATCAATATAAATTAAACGTGCACCAGACTTTTCGTGTTTCATTTCATAAGCGGTACCATTGATCTCATCAATGCGCTCAATGCGGTCAAGGCGAAAGCCAGAATAAACCTTATTTATTTCCATGCTGTCCCTTCTTTCTATACTAATATAATGATTTCTCTCTGAATAATTTATTATATCATATCGATGACTCTATATATAGATGTTAAGAATAATTATCGAATTACAAAACCCCATAGGCAAGTATACCCATGGGGTTCATATTATTTATTATGTTGCATCTGCCACTTTTGATTGCGACGTAAGGTTAATAAGCCTTCTAACACGGCTTCAAATTGTATAAAGCTCAATGTATATGGTTGATACATATCTGGTACAACCTTGTAAGTAATAGTAACCTCAGACTTATCGTAATCATAGAAGATACCATGTAAATTACTCATTGTTGTATAACCAGTTTGAGCTTGTTCCAATGTTGGAATAGGCTGATTTTTTAGATTTCCTAGTAGATCACTAATGAAACCTTCCTTACGACCTTGGTCATTGAGCATTTCATCCATAAAACTACGTAGACTATCCATGAAGTAATTAACCTCGTTGATCTAACAATAAGCCATTATGAATTACACGAACGGCATCTTTTACGCGATCTTCAGCAACAAGACAAGAAATACTAATTTCAGAAGTAGAAATAATTTCAATATTGATACCTTCTTGGCTCAAGATATCAAACATTTGCGCAGCTACACCAGGTTGTCCTAACATACCTGCACCAATAATGGAAACTTTCGCCATTTTTTCATCGATATTAACAGCTTCAATATCTACTGCTTTTTGTAATTCTTCTAATACTTCTCGAGCTAGTACCACATCATCCATAGCTACTGTAAAGATAAGATCAGTTTTTGGTTCTCCCACGGAACGGATAGATTGAACAATCATATCTACGTCAACGTTTCTAGCAGCTAATGCTTTAAATACAGTCGCTGCAACGCCTGGTTTATTTTCAACGCCTACAAGGGCTACTTTTGCTGTATTTGTATCATCAGCTACGCCAGTAATTACGTGTTTATTTGCTTCCACAGTATAATCCTCCCGAATAATAGTACCTGGTTTATCACTAAATGTAGAACGTACATGAATAGGTACACCATAACGGAAACCCATTTCTACGGCACGCGGTTGCATTACACCTGCACCAAGGCGTGCCATCTCAAGCATTTCACCATACGTTACTTCTTCTAATTTGAAAGCTTCCTTCGCCACGCGAGGATCGGTAGAATATACGCCGTCTACATCCGTAAAAATCTCACATACATCCGCTTTCATAGCACCTGCCAATGCAACAGCTGTTGTATCAGAGCCACCACGGCCTAATGTCACCATATCACCATATTCAGTTATACCTTGGAAACCAGCAACTACTACTATTTTACCTTCATCCAAAGCTTCAAACACACGATTAGGATCAACGCCCAAAATGCGACCTTTATTAAACGTATCACTACTTGTAATACCTGCTTGATCACCTGTTAAGGATACAGATTCCTGACCACGTTCGTTAAAAGCCATTGCCATCAATGCAATTGTTACTTGTTCACCTGTAGATAACAAACGATCCATTTCACGACCATACGGCTTGGATGTAACTTGTTTAGCTAAGGCCACCAAGTCATCAGTTGTATCACCCATAGCGGATACAACAAGAACGATTTTATCGTCAGCTTGCTTCTCACGAAGAACGCGATCAACAATATTAAATATTTTTTCTGGTGTAGCTACGGAACTACCACCAAATTTTTTAACGATTAAGGCCACAATAATCCCTCATTTAACTATGTTTACTAAATATCAATATGCATATACTTTACCACAAACAAATAGCACTGTAAAGGGATGTACAGCAATTAATCCACTGGAGTGATACAAAACTCCTTTTTATGCGGACACTAAAAATCAAATAATATGTTTATAATATTATGAATATGCATTAAATAATCCTAACATGTATTAGCTATAATGCCATTAAATATCTACTATTGGAAGTTTAACTTTACCTCATTATTAAGCTATGTAAACACATAGATATACAAAAAGACCAGCCCTCGGGCTGGTCTTTATTAGTTGTTTTAGTTAATTAAGCAACTACGATATCTTTTTCGGATTCCCACAAGCCATGAATATTGCAGTAGGAAACAGCGATCAATTTACCGGATTTTTTCAAAGCTACTGCTAAAGTACCTTCAGAAACTGCTACTACAGGACCTTCATTTGCAGTTGCACCGTCACCATGAACGTTGAACTCGATAGCGCCAACTTCGAATGGTAATTGAGTGCCTTCAGCTACGAAGTACAATTTAATCCAATCAATGTGATGTTCTACAGTGTTTGGATGTGCAATGTCTTTACCTACGGATAAAGTAACGTGGAATGTTTCACCTGCTTTTACAGTGTCAACTGTTTCGATAACAGGAACGTGTTTTTCAGTAGCGAAATCGCCAGATTTAATGTAATCATGTACAGCCATAGTTAACCTCCTGGTTAGTCTTATATACATACTTAATGTCAAGAATATTGAGCACCTCTGTGCTTATGACTATATTATACATTTTCGATATAGTTTTAGCAAGTTCTTTTTCGATATTTTTCGATTTTTTTAATTTAGTTAGAATTCAATTCCTTTAGCAGCCTTAATGCCCTTTTCATAAGCATGCTTTACTACATTCATTTCCGTTACAGTATCTGCCATATCAATGATTTCAGGTTTAGCATAGCGACCCGTCAAAACAACATGAAGTCTTTCTGGCTTATTTTTAAGCATTTCCACTACAGAATGCACATCGATAAGCTCATAATTAATGGCATTATTTATTTCATCCATAACAATTAGATCCCATTTATCGGAGTTTACTTCCTCCACCAATGTCCGCCAAGCGGCTTGAGCTGCTTCTTTATGGCGAGCAAGTTCAGCTTCTCCTACTTCATCACGTTTATAGTAAATAAAACCCTTTCCCATAGAGCGAATTTCAACTTGATCACCTAGTTTAGCAAGACCTGCCAATTCACCATAACCATTACCGCTCTTAATAAATTGTAATATAAGAACCTTGAAACCTTGTCCGACAGCACGTAAAACAACGCCTAATGCCGCTGTTGTTTTACCTTTACCATTCCCTGTATTAACTAGAATTAATCCACGTTCTTCCATAATAGCTCCTTTAATACGAACTGTCCCGCAATAACTTTAAGAACTAACTATTCCTGATTAATTACATTCTCCTCATATTTACTAATAGGATCACAACAATACATATGAATATAATTGCAATTGCAATTGCACATTACAATACTTATGTATGTAATTGTGATAATACATAGTAATATAAACCTATTAAATACATCTACACATCTATTACTTTTGGGCTTTATAAGCAGCACATGTATCAACAAAATGTTGTGCCCCTTCATCAGAGCCAGCAAAGTTCAAATGTAAGTAAGAAGCTAATACATTTTTTGTTGCATAGCCGCCGTCATACGATTGAGGTTTACGGCCTCCTTCTAAATGAAAAGCCCATGGAAAGTCATCTATAGTTGGCTCCATTGTAGAGAAATGGAACTCATGACCACGAATAGCTGTATTCATAGCGCCTAATAAAGTATCTCTCTTTGCAGTTGCTGTAACATACCCCACCTTTTGAAGCTTTTGTTGCATCACACAATTGGCAGGTACAATACCTACAGTTTTATATACAAAACCTTCAAAGTCATGAATGCTTTCACAAAGATACATAAGGCCACCACATTCGGCATAAATAGGCATACCTTGTGCATTAGCTTGGCGAATGGATTCCTTCATAGACTCATTGCTAGATAACTGGAATAAAAACATTTCTGGGAAGCCACCCCCAAATACAAGTCCGTCTACATCAGGAATTACCGAATCATTAAGCGGACTAAAATAAACAAGCTCAGCCCCTTTTTCCTCTAACGCAGCAAGACTAGCTGGATAGTAAAAAGAGAACGCCTCATCATAAGCTACACCGATTTTCACACGTTTTTCAATGGTTTTAACATCTATAGCATCTGGTAGTTCGATAGTTGGTGCATTAGTAGCAATTTCCAATAGTGCATCGAGATTTACCATTTTCTCAACAGCTTCTCGAATCGTATTAATCGCCTCTGTTGGATCAATTTCAGTAACCGGTGTAAGTCCTAAATGACGTTCTGGAGAATGCATACGATCATCACGATAAATGGCACCAATAACAGGTACGCCAATTTTATCCATCCCTTCACGAACCATACGCTCATGATTAGCTGAGCCTAAGCGGTTCAAGATGACACCGCCAAAGTTTACCTCTGGGTCATAATCACGGAAACCTTTTGCAATAGCAGCCGCACTTTCACCCATAGCCTTGCAATCAATAACGAGCACCACTGGTGCATTTAACTGTTTAGCAATTTGAGCTGTAGAGCTAACACCTTCTCGCCCACCATCATAAAGGCCCATAACACCTTCAATAATGGCAAGGTCTACATCGTGCGCCATAGTAGCAAAGAAAGGATTTAATTTATGAGGTGGCACAAGCCACGTATCTAAATTATAACTGTCACGGCCGGATGCAATTTTATGAAAGCCCGGATCAATATAATCCGGGCCCACTTTAAAGGATTGCACCGTACGTCCACCATTTGCATAAGCGGCCAATAAGCCCGCTACGATAGTTGTTTTACCAACACCAGAATTAGTGCCAGCAATGACAACACGTGGAATCTGTACTGTGTTCATAGATATTACCTCGTAATACGATGTGTTTGTTAACGATCCTTGCGTTTTGCAAGAATTGTAGATAAGTAGTTGAGTTTAGTATCTTTTGGCATATTATCTAAACCTACGAATACTTGCTCATCAGGCAAGCCTACACGGCTAATCATAACCGCATCATCTGCCATATTATGTTTAATCAAGGTTTCTTGTACTTCATCAAAGTTTTTATATACCTTCATAATAACTGCATCATCTGCAACAGCTAATACAGCATCGATTTTTTCTTTAGGCGCTGTAGCTGGAACGATGGCCAATACCTCTTCCTTCTCTACAATTGGATAGCCAAGGTGAGATCCGATAGCACAGAATGCAGTCACACCAGGAATTGTTTCAATTTCATGACCTGTATTTTCAATCAAACGATATACATACATATATGTACTATAGAACATCGGGTCACCCAATGTTAAGAATACAACACTTTTACCTTCATCTAAGTAAGACAAGATAACGCGTTTAGCCTCTTGCCAGCCTTCCTCTTGCGTAGAATCATCCAACACCATTGGGAATACAACGGGAACGATTTCTGTATGTTCTTGTATATATGGGGATGCAATATCAAGGGCTACGGAACCATCTTTCTTTTCTGTTTTAGGTGTGATAATAATATCTGCTTCACCTACGATGCGAGCAGCTTTCACAGTCATCAATTCAGAATCGCCAGGGCCTACGCCAATACCATATAATTTACCTTTCATGGGTATCTCCTCTTCTTATAGCTACACTCTATTTATAATTGCAATATCTTTTATTATAACTAATTTATGCAATATATACAAAGGCACTATTTAATATTTGGTATTGTAGGACGATGAGCACTACGTTTGCCATACAAATCATCGATACAATCTTGTAAATGCTGACGGAAAATATCTTGAATTACTTCGTACTCACCTAAACCAGCATTGATTGGTTTAACCTCATAACCTGCTTCAGCGAGTTCATTCACTATACTATCCTCTTCATCGCCAAAAAGATCATTTTGCGCATGATCACCAAGGACTAATAATAATGGATGTAAATAAATCGTATTTGGGCGCTTACCATCGAGCCACTCCCAAGGTGTTGCTACGTCGGCCACATAAGGAGCATTCTCTAGCACAGCGATACGTACATTCGTAAGACCAGCACGAATCAATTTGAACTGTAAATTACCATACGAGGAGTTTCCAGAGCCAAGACCTCCATGACCAACCATTAACAAACCGTCATCCTTAGAAATATTAAGAGATTTAATGAAACGGTCAATCAAGATTTGATAATCATCTGGATGCTCTTCTTGTCCCATGTAGTATACGAGAGGTCTACCTACACGCAACACTTCAAGTTGTCCTTCACCCTCATGAGCAAGAATATTATTTTTCAATTTATCGAACTCCTCACCACCGGTGAAATGGAGTGGCTGCACATATACATGTGTATAACCTTCTTGAATCAGTTTTTCTAACGCCCCTTGTTCAGTAGGAATCTCAATACCACGATCACGTAATCGCTTAACGATGATACGAGACGAAAAAGCTAATTCCACCGTATAATCTGGATACGATTTACGAATATGTTCTACTACGGAATCGATATTATGTTCACGAGCACTGTCCACAGTGGATCCAAAGGCAACAACTAAGATAGCTTGTTTCATGAAAGTCTCCTTATATTAACTATTAATGTATCTTAATCATACCATAGACCATCCTTTAGGGGCATACCGTGGTACGTATAAAATAGAAATTATTCTTATCTTTCATGGTAAAAGTAAAAATCCTCCTCATTGGATGTCCAACAAGGAGGATTTTTATTAATGTGAAAGAGTGGAGTGTTGTATGTCTAATTATGTAATAACAAATATCAAGAAATCAAACCTTGCGCTTCTAAGCGAGAATTTGTCATGACAGGTTTTACGGATTCTCTAGGCATGGGCCGTTTACGATCAGACATGCGGATAGCTTGACCTAAATGTTTCAAGAATAAATCTTGTACATGTGGATTTTCCCCAAGCCCTTCATTCCAGATATCAACATTGTAGCCTTCCTCAGCGAGTAAAGCATAAATGGAATCGGAGCGTTCACCGCCAAGGTAATCCATTAAATGTGTAGAACCTATGAGAGCCAATGGTACAACTAATAAATCTTTATGCCCCATACGATCCAAGAAAGTAAGAGCTTGTTTAAAAGTAGGGAAACCATTTGTAGTAAATACTACTACATTTGGTGCTGCACCATACATCGCCTTTAATTGCAATGTACTAAACTCTAATTGATTTTGACCATTCGCCATGAGCACAACAGATTTATTAAGTGCTTTTGTATTAACGTGACGAACAATGCTTTCTAATGTTGCTTCATAATCATCGGCATAATTTTTTACACCTAAAGAGGTAAGCAATGGTTTACCAATATTAACCTGACTAAAACCATATTCATTGCTATGTAAAAATTTTAATGCTTGTTTGCGCATTTGTTGGTAACACTGATCTGCCACCAATGTAATAGGTTGAATGTACACCTCATCGATACCCATACGAGCGAAATCTTGCATAGCCTCTGTGAAAGAAGAAATCTTATCTTCGTACTTCTCATTCCACTTCTCTACTAATGCATCAGATAAGAATACGCGGCGTACCTCCATATCACTATACATGGAACGTACTTTTTTCTCTATACTGCCAATGGATTTCTCCACAGCATCTTGGTAAATTGATCCAAAGGATGCAATAATTATGCCTTTCATATGTGACCTCCATATTACTCATACATGAAACAACTTTCACAATTGAAAATTGTTATCAACTACTATGTAATAATAGTACAAGATTAATCTATAGAAGTCAATGAGAAAAAATATCAAAATTAATATTTATAACGATTAATTTAATTGTAGTAATATTATGGGGCCCCATCAAAATAATCCTAAATAAAATTACTTATATATTCACATATTCATATCCTTATAACCAACAAGAATATAATTATAAAATGTACTATCATACTTTATTCATCACATTAATTTATTAAGGATTTCTTAATTTCTCTATACTTCTAGGGGTATAGGGTTTATTGACACCCCTTTTCCCCTTTGCTACGATTGAAATAAGGTTATATATATGCGATGAATCCATAGTTTTCATTATAATAGAGCTATGTAAATGATTGCATATTAGTGTAGTTATAGTTATAGATAGGAGTATAGAAATGAAAAAACAATTAGCTTTAGCATCCGCTATTCTAGGTCTTGCAGTATCCTTTGGTGCACCAGTTGTATCTAATGCTGCATATCAATTAAATGAAGAAGTAAAAGATCCTACACCAGCATTGAAAGAAGCCGCTGCAATTGGTGTTCGTACACATAATACAGAAGCTTTACAAAACTTGCCAAACAAAGATGCTATGGTTGTTATGAGCTTTGGTACAACTTATAAAGATACTCGTGTGAAAACAATCGATGCTACTGTAGATGCTATTAAGGCAGCACACCCAAATACTAAAGTGATAACTGCTTTCACAAGCCATATTATTCGTGATCGTATCCAACAAAAAGAAGGTATAACATACCCTACACCTGAAGAAGCTTTAGCTGAACTTAAAAAAGATGGTTACACTCGCGTTGCATTGGCATCTCTAGATGTAATTCCTGGTATGGAATATAACTACGATGCAGCAGTATATAATTTATACAAAAATGATTTCAAAAAAATGACACTCGGTACTTCTCTTATGTACTGGATGGGTCAAGAAAACCAAACTGACCAAGTTATTGAAACATTAAAAGCTGTTCAATCCCAATTCCCTAAATTAGGTAAAGAAGATGGTCTTCTTATCATGGCTCATGGTACTCCAGATCCTTCCAATGCATACTATTCTGTAATTCAAGACCGTATCCATACTCTTGGCATGAAAAATGTATTCATCTACACAGTAGAAGGTACACCAAATCTTGAACAAGTTATCCCTCAATTGAAATTACATGGTATTAAACATGTTACATTGATGCCTTTCATGATGGTTGCTGGTGACCATGCAAACAACGACATGGCTGGTAACGAACCAGATTCCCACAAATCCATTCTTGAAAAAGAAGGCTTCAAAGTTGACACTTACATCCATGGTTTAGGTGAAAACCAAAACATCCGTAACTTATTCGTTGAACGTGCTAACGAAGCTTGGGATGCATTAGAAAAATAATCAATATAACTAAGATCGTTATTGCATATATAACATTCATAGGAGTACATCATGAAAAAACTACTACTCGGTAGTATCGCTTTGGTTATGATTGTACTAGCACTAGCTGGGTGTGGTAAAACCACATCCAGCTCTTCTGCTACTACGAAGGAATTGACCTTTAATGGCCAAACCTATACTGTACCAAAGGATCCACAAAAAATTGCTGTATTATCTAATTCTGTTTTATCTATGCTTTATGCTGTCGATGGTAAGGCTATTAGCCGTGCCAATACAACGGATAAACTAGCACCAGAGTTAGAAGCTCTACCAGCTCTTGGTCAAACTGCAAATATCAATATGGAACAATTATTAGGCTTGAAGCCAGATGTAGTATTGGGTTTAGTAAATCAACATAAAAAATATGAATCTCAATTACAAGCTAATAATATTCCAACCGTACTTTTTGATTACGATGGTATTAAAGATAATGTACCAATGTTAACATTTCTTGGCGAATTAACTAATCATCAAGATAAGGCTAAGTCTGTTATTACTACCTATGAAAACAATATTACCAAGGTAAAAGATGCAGTTAAGAATCAACAACCTGCACGTGTTGCCGTGTTACGTGCCACAGGAAAGGGTGTAACTGCCGAAACTGATGAAGCAGTTACTGCATCAATGGTAAAAGAACTAGGTATGACAAATGTTGTCTCCTCTCACCTAGATGGTACAACGAAGGACAAAACGGTCCCTTACTCTCTTGAAACATTGACTGCAGATAACCCTGATATTATCTTTGTTGTTACAATGGGTAAAGAAGAAGAAATTACAAAAGCTATGAAACAAGCTATGACAGATAATCCTGCATGGGCCAATTTAAAAGCCGTACAAAATAACCGCGTAATATACTTACCATCTAAACTATTCCTATTAAACCCAGGTCTACAAACACCTGAAGCTATGGCACGATTAGTTAAAGAAGCATACGGTATTAATGTTACATTCTAATATATTACGTCATACGAAAGAGGGCATCCCCCAAATAGGGAATGCCCTCTTTTTCAATTAGTATCAAACTACTCAACTAGTCCTTTTACGCGCACATATTTTTTATTATCAAATGTATCAAGTTGTACATCTACAGAGAATACATCTCTAAACAACTCATCCGATATAATTTTACTTGTCTCTCCTGATGTTACTAAATGACCTTCTTTTATAACAGCCATATAATGTGAATATTGAACCGCCTGTGTAAGTTCATGAAGTACCATGAGAACGGTTAAATCTTGTTCCTTATTTAATCGTTTCAATAACTCCATGATTTCTAACTGGTGATTAATATCTAAATATGTTGTTGGTTCGTCTAAGACTAATAATTTTGGTTGCTGTGCTAGCGCCATAGCAATCCAAACGCGTTGTCGTTCGCCACCAGATAGGGATGGAATTAATTGTTCTCTCAAATGATTCGTTTTCGTAATATCTAACGCATAGTCAACAATCTCACGATCTTCTTTAGCCGTGTTTTTCCACCATGTTTGGTATGGATACCGTCCGCAATATACCAATTCTTCTACAGTCATATCCTTTGGCATATTCGGTACTTGTGGCAAAAATGCCATTTGCCGTGCCAGATGCTTTTGAGAATATGATTGTAACGGTTTATCAAATATGGTAATACATTCATGAGGACTATGGATATATCCGATCATAGATCGTAAAAGCGTACTTTTACCACAACCATTAGGTCCTATTAATGTCGTAATTTTACCGATAGGAACCGATACATTAATGTCATGTAGAATATGACGATTGCCAAGAGTTACGGATAACTGTTTTACATCAATAGCGGTATTCATTAGTTATCCCTCCTCAATAGATACAAGAAGAACGGCGCTCCAAAGAATGCCATAATAATGCCCACTGGTACCTCTATAGGGCTCCACATAACACGTCCTATTGTATCACTGACAACAAGTACTAACGCACCTAATAATGCGGATCCAGGCAGTAAATATGCATAGTCGTTACCGATTATAAGACGTAACATATGGGGAATAACCAAACCTACAAATCCGATAAGCCCAGCTATACTTACAGCACCAGCCGCTAAAAGAGCAGCCACTGCAGTCATAATAAACCGTGTTTGTTCTACCTTAAGGCCTAATCCCTTTGCAGTTTCATCACCTAAACTTAAAATGGTAAGTCGTTTAGCTCCTAAGCAGGCAAAAATAAGGCCAACTATAGCATATGGAAACAACACTTCTACCTGAGGCCAACTGCGTGCAGCGAGTCCTCCTACCATCCAAAGCAATGCCCCTTGTACACGATCACCAAAGAATACAAGTAGTGCTGAAATACCTGAGCCTAAAAAGGCTGCGACCGCAACACCAGCTAAGATAATACGACTAGGTCGCACTCCATTTTTCCATGCTAATGCATACACCATGAGTGCTGCAGCCATAGCACCTAAAAAGGCCACTAAAGGAACTATATGATCATACCCAGGAAATAAAATAAATATGATAACACCAGCTAATCCGGCACCAGAGGATACCCCTACAATCTGTGGATCTGCTAGGGGATTTTTCATAACTGCTTGCAAAATTGCACCAGATACAGCTAGACAAGCCCCCACTAACGCAGCTACAATATTGCGAGGCAATCGAATATTCCAAATAATTTGTGAAGATGTATCAGTTAGCTCACTAGACCATAATGTATGCCAAATCTCAGCTAATGATACGGGTGTTGATCCCCAAATAAGAGATATAATCATGCTCATAATAACGGCGATGATTAAGATACAAATCACTGATACACGAAATAATTTTCGTTCATTACTTGATGCCATATGAACCCCCTCTCAAAATTAACTACATTATAAGAAATCTAATACATTATATCTGACTATGTTTAGCAATTATTCTGAAAAATATATACAGTAAAACCCGAATCGCAAAACTACTAAAACACGATTCGGGTTTTATATTATTTAGATTCTTTACCTTCCACAAAGAGCATGTCATTACGTTTTACGTCTGTGTAAAGTAATGCATTACATACGGAGGCAGCGATTGGGCTACCGCCTTTGTTGCCTTTTACAGTGATGTAAGGAACTGGGGATACTTCCATCAAATAGTCTTTGGATTCTGCAGCACCTACAAAGCCTACAGGGATACCAATAATAAGAGCTGGTTTAATGCCTTCTTCAAGAGCAAGGCGCAACACTTCATACAATGCAGTTGGTGCATTACCGATAGCAACGATTTGTCCTTCTAGTTGTTTACCAAAGGTACGCATAGCCGCAATGGAACGAGTTACACCTAATTCTTTAGCCATTTTAGCTACATTTTCGTCTTTAATTAAGCAGTGCACTTCATTGCCGCGAATTTTAAGAGCTGGCTTAGAAATACCTGTGCGAACCATTTCTACATCTGTATAAATGTCTGCACCATTATCCAATGCTTCAATACCTTTTTGAACAGCATCAGGTCTCATTTTTACGAGTTGAGCATATTCGACATCACCAGACGCATGTACTGTACGAGATACAACGCGCACTTCATCATCTGTTAAGCCTAAATCCTTTACATAATCATAAATGATTTCCATGCTTTTATCTTCAATAGCTTTAGGATTTTTAACGTAATCCATTAGTGTCCTCCCATAATTTAAAGAATTCATCATTTGATGATACCACGTGACTTTCAAGTTTAACACGTGGACGATCGATAACAATAACATGGATACCAAGATCCATAGCAGCTTGTAATTTTGTATCAGCACCACCTACAAGGCCAGAGTTTTTCATAACTACAACGCTTGCCTGTGTATCGTGGAACATGATGCGGTTCATATCATAAGAAAATGGACCTTGAACAGCAACAATGCGCTTAGGACTCACGTTGAGGTCTTCCATCATTTGTAACACCTCTGCAGTCGGCAAAATACGTGTCCATACTTCACAATCTTGTAAAGCCTCAGATTTAGCAAAGATGTGCATTGTCTTACTACCTGTGGTCAAATACACATGTTTGTTATTCTCCTTTGCCAATTTGCCAGCTAAATTTGCGGCCTCTACCTCATCCACTACGATATGTAATTTATCATAATCTGGTAATGGTACCTCTTTACGTTCAAAGCGAACAAAAGGAATACCTTTAGCTTTTGCTGCATCTTGAGCCGTAGCTGTAACAATAGCAGCATACGGATGGCTCGCATCGATTAATAAGCGTATGTTGTGTTCCTTAATCAAATTTTGCATAGCCTCTTGGTCAAGGCGGCCCGTATGAACGGTAATTCCCTTATGGGCAGCAAGTTCTGCCCCATACTGACTCACAACAGTAACGAGAACCTCTTCACCTGTCCGTTCTTGAATATCTACCGCTAAGGTACGACCATCTAAGGTACCAGCGATGACCCAAATCATAATTTGTAGCCTCGAGGTGTAATCATGCGGCCATTTTCAACATAGGTTTGGCTATTACCGATAATAACAAGTGTTTGCATATCCACTTCTTCTTTTGTAAAGTTTTCAAGGTCAGAAATTACCATATGTTGACCTGGGCGTCCTGCTTTTTGCACGATGCCAACAGGTGTTTTTGGGTCGCGGTATTTAAGAACGATTTCACGAACTTCATCTAAGTGAGTAACACGTTTTTTACTGCGCGGATTGTACAAGGAGATAACCATGTCACCTTGTGCACAAAGATCAGCACGTTTTTTAATTAGATCCCATGGAGTCATCAAGTCACTGAGAGAAATAACCGCAAAGTCATGCATCAAAGGTGCACCCAATACAGATGCTGCTACATTTACAGCACTAAGGCCAGGTACGATATCTACGGAAGGGCGTTTTTCTGCTGGTACCTTATTAGCAAGTTCCAACACAAGACCTGCCATGCCGTATACGCCAGAGTCACCAGAGGATACTACAACTACTTGATGACCTTCTACCGCTAAATCAACGGCTTGTTGGCAACGATCTACTTCTTGCATCATGGCAGTGCCTACAGTTTCTTTACCTTCAATAAGGTCTTTAATCAAGTCAAGATAAGTCAAATAACCTACAACACGATCAGCCGCTAAGATGGCTTCGCGTGCTTGCGGTGTCATAAACTCTTCATCGCCAGGGCCTATGCCGATTACTTTGATGTTACCTGTGCAATGGCTACCGTTGTTTTGGGATAAATTGTTTTGTGCTGTATTAATGTTCGGCTCTTGGCCGCTAGTAATGCTGTTGTCTCGCATACGTTTCCTACTCCTATAGTTCCTTTTACAAAATTAGATTCTTTTAATTTTTCTTCTTCAATAAGTGGTGCCATCTCGTCCTGTGTATAGAACACGATAGGCCACCCCATAATTTCCATAGCCTCCAAGAGGCCTACTTCATCTTGTTTAACAATTACCGATGCTGCCGTTACAAGGCTTTTAGGTGAAAGTTTATGCGCTGCTAGTGATTGTTGTATGGCGTCAAGAATCAATTCCTTTGGCGTATCTCGGCGACAGCCAATGCCCATCGTATACGTACGAGGACGCAAAATCAATTGATGACCATATTCGGTAATTACTTTGTCCGTAATGACTACGCGAGAAGAATCCTCTTCAGCGCTTTCATTTTTACATGGAATAGACTCTAGTTGATCCAAAGAAACAACGTGAACCAATCCATGTTCGCCAATATGAGCTTTCGCAGCTTGCTCTAGTTCCTCTGCATTCGACAAGCTTTCATCGATATAATAATCAACCCGCTCTCCCCCGACGATGGCAGAGTTCACATTGATTAAAGTTTGAAAATCATCTACCAACAGATGCTCATGGCGCGCCAACACGTCAGGCGCTGGCAATCCGTTTACATCCGTTGCGGTTGTAATAACAGGGTCCGCATCGATGGCCAGCGAAATGGACTGCGTCCATTCGTTGGCGCCCCCAAGGTGCCCAGATAATAAACTGATTACATGGTGCCCCACTTCGTCCATTACGACTACCGCAGGATCCTTGGATTTATGTTCAATATACGGTGCAATCATGCGCACTACGATACCAAGCGCCATAATGCATAATACTTGGTCATACTCCTTGAAAATCTGTCCAATATGGTTTTTGAGGGAATCAAAATAAATAGCCTCACTACCAGAGGGACGGTTTTCTTTTTCAAAGCAATCCGCATGAGGTGCCACCAAAGACTTGATGCGTTGACCCAGCTTTGCTCCTCGTTCAGAAACGGAGAGAATAGCCGTTCTATTCTTCTTTGCTCCCGTCATAGGCGCACCAGTTTCTAGTTCTTTCATCATACTAGTCCTTAGCACTGCGGTACATGTGAGCGAAGCCTTTGTCATAGAGTTTAGATAATTCGTATTCGCTATCTAATACATGGCTTACTACGATCATAGCTTGGCGTAATACGCCTTCTTTAGCTACGATGTCCGCAATGGTTTCCAATGTGCCACGAATAATGCGTTGGTCTGGCCAAGACGCTTTTACCACGATAGCCACTGGAGTTGTTTTGTCATAACCACCCTCTATGAGTTCAGCTACAACCTTATCTAACATTTGAACGCTAAGGAAAATACACATTGTTGCTTCGTGAGATGCTAACATGCGCAATTTTTCCTTTGGAGGCATCGGTGTGCGGCCTTCCATGCGCGTAATAATCACTGTTTGAGATACATTAGGTAGTGTATATTCTTGTTTCAAAGCTGCTGCTGTAGCAAGGAAAGAACTTACGCCCGGCACGACTTCATAAGAGATACCCATGCCAGCCAGTGCATCCATTTGCTCTTGAATAGCACCGTAAATAGCAGGGTCACCTGTGTGAAGGCGAACTACGCTTTTACCAGCCTCAACAGAAGCTTTCATAACAGCCAATACCTCATCAAGGTTCATCGTAGCACTGTTATGAATTTCACAGCCTGGTTTACAAGCCTCTAAAATAGCAGGGTTTACCAAGGAACCCGCATAAATTACAACATCTGCCTCTTGCACTAAACGATACCCTTTGCGAGTAATTAACTCAGGATCCCCAGGGCCTGCACCTACGATATGTACGTCAACCATATTACTCTCCTTCTGCGATACGCGTTGCAGATACAATGAAAATTGGACTCAATGGGTCTAACAAATGATAGGGACCAGCCTTGCGGTAACGGCTGATGGACATTTGGTAACCTTCATACGTGAAAGGACGACCTTTCAACTCTTTCAAGATTGTATAACCTGTCTCCATCGTTACAGCAGTTACAACTAAACGGCCGCCAATTTTTAATAGACGTTGCGCCTCGTCCATGATGCCTGTCATACCACCAGCGCTACCTCCGATGATAACCGCATCAAGCTCAGGCAGTTCTTCCATGCCTTCAGGAGCTTTGGATTTGATTACGGTCATATTATTTACATTGAATTTCTTTATATTCTCATTGATAAGGTCGATGCCTTTATCAAAGCGCTCAATTGCATATACATGCCCTTTAGGAGCTGCCAAGGCTGCTTCAATAGAAATAGAGCCCGTACCAGCACCTACGTCAAGGACGATGCTATCCTCCTCGATGCGTGCCTCATTCATAACGGCTTTGCGAATTTCGCATTTCGTCATCGGCACATCGCCGCGGATAAACTCCTCATCAGGAATTCCGAAAAAATGTCTCATCCTAGTACCACCATTACAGAATGACCAAAGCCTTCGAGCTCAGTTAACACCTCTAGCGTAGAGTCTACGATTTTTTCATTATCATAACTCAAGCGCTCAAGGGCTGCCGCTCTCGTTTCTTTTGGCCAACCTGCATCTATTAAAATACGCGCAATATGCGCTGGATTATATTCAGGATCCGTTAAGAATCCCATCTTTTTACCTGCTTCATATACGAGTTTCTCTGGTGCCGGTTGGCGACCGTGAAAGCTCATTAAATCCGCATCATGCCACACCTCATTGAGTCGAGCAAAGGCAAAGGTCATAGAACTAATACCTGGTACCACCTCAATAGGATTAGCAGGGAATTTTTTCTTTAAATATGGCAATAAGCTATAATAGCCTGTATCGCCACTAACCATAACTACAACGTCATGGTTGATGAGCTCACGCTCAATTTGCTCCGCTAATACGCTGAGCTTACCCGTTACAGGATATGTAATTTGGCCAGGCTCTTGAAAGTCCTCTAAAGAACGTTCACTGCCTACCAATACTGTAGCATGTTTAATTAAATTAAGGCCTCTAGGCACCACATAATCAGGATTACCCGGACCAATGCCTACGATATACAAGGTATGTGCCAATGTTCAAGTTCTCCTATCTCTTTTGCATGCTTATCCATTGCCAAGATTTCGCCCTTTAAGGTCGTAATAATGATGCCCACCTCTGCTTCGTTAGCAATATAGCGCTCACTACGTAGAGATGCACGATCTACAACACGTTGGTACACACCAGTCAATCCTTCTCGCTCCAAGATAGGGAATGTAGACTCTGTGGTTTGGCAATTAAATAACTCTTCACACACCTCTTGGGATGCTCCTTCTAAGGCAGCATAGGCCACGATGCTTTCCATACGTCCATCACTCATGCGATTATGAGTATGGAAGCTACCGCTAGCTAGTTTGATTAATTTACCGATATGACCGATGATTAAGATTCGCTTGAATCCAATCTGTACAGCCTTTTCTAGCATAAATCCGATAAAGTTACTTGTTTCTGCCATTTGGTTCTTATGGATACCCAATACTTGCTCTGCAAGATCTTGACCAATACGCCCCGGTACGAGAACAGCTGTTTCACATCCGTTAGCCTTCATAACTTTCAACTGTGGCACTAACGAGTTCTTAAACCCTTCTTCACTCATAGGCTTAACAATACCGGTAGTACCAATAATGGAAATGCCACCTTCGATACCAAGTGTATGATTTAATGTTTTCTTAGCTAATACCTTACCATTAGGAACACTAACGGTTACCGTTACACCTTGACCATGGACACAATGTTCTTCAAAAACTATTTTCATCATTGTCCGGGGCCCTGGATTGATAGCCGGTTCTCCTGGTGGCATAGCAAGGCCTGGTTTCGTTACAGTACCTACACCAAAGCCAGCTCGGAATCGCAGTTCACCAGTATCATCAAGGGTCACTGTCGTTTCCACATCATTGCCATGAGTTACATCAGGATCGTCGCCGCCGTCTTTCATGACGGTCACCTTCGCCTCTGTATCGGATATAATCTCTACCGCTTTAATAGGAACCTCAATGTACTGCCCTTGAGGGTTCTCAATGACCACTTGATCCACAATATTCTTATCTAAGAGGGCCAATAAACCAGCTTTCATACCTGCCGTAGCACATGAACCTGTGGTATATCCACCCTTCATGTCCTCCACTTTCATAAGGCCTCCTACACTGATAGTATTAGAGACTCAAACGAGTCTAACTAACCTATCCTATGGACATATAGTATTAAGAACGGAAGTTAACGAATTGCAGTTCTACAGGGATATCCAATTGTTTTAACATTTGGATTACTGCTTGCAAATCATCTTTGTCCTTACCAGATACGCGCACTTGATCCTCTTGGATAGATGCTTGTACCTTAATTTTCATGTTTTTAATTGCTTTTACTACTTCTTTAGCATTTTCTTTAGTAATGCCTTTTTTAATAGTAATGATTTGGCGAACTGTTGCACCTGCTGCTGGTTCAACTTTGCCGTAGTCAAGATTTTTAATCGCTACGTTACGTTTAACCATCTTGCCTTTTAAAACATCGATAATGGCATTCAATTTATA
>CAJZEE010000017.1 GCA_915066865.1 uncultured Veillonella sp. | reverse complement strand
TACTATTATTATACGCTATTTCTCGTCAAAATCAACCATTTGTTGTGACAGAGCCATTTAAATTAAAAATCTTTATTACACTAATAATGTTTTCACATCATAATTAAATTTTGCCGTTGTTTCCGCCGCAGTTTTTTGCCATTCTGTTGTTGCTGTACCATCTTTTTCAAGGAAGAATCCAGAATCAAGATAGCGAATGATAATATAATTGGAATCTTTTTGATCAAAGCCATTACCACGAGTGAAATCGATACCATGACCTGTATTGCGCGTTACGATAGCTTCCAACAAAGGCAACGTAATGGCATTCAACGTAATTTTCATATCACATTTGTCGAAAATCTTTTTAAAGAAAGAACTAGGTTTTTCTTCTTTATATACTAATAGTTTACTAATTGTACCATTAGATGCACACACTACGCGACGAATTTCATTAATAGGAATATCTACCTTACCATTCGAAATAACACCGTTTTTAATAGTAATTTCTCGTTTACCCATATAGGAGTAATCTAGTGGCAATTGAAGAGTATCTAAATTCGCAGGGAAGTCCGCTGTCAATTTATGGCGAGCAAAAGCAGCAATGATTGCTTTGGTTTCACGAATATTATGACCAGTATTATAATCTGTACGGTCAGTATCTAAATCTTGACCTTCTATATTTTTCCAATTATGGTCTCTAAATATAATCGAATAGTTACTATTTGAATTTAAATATCTTGTAAGATGAAGCTCATTTACATCATCAAAATCAATGTCAGTTATAACTTGTCCATTCGAATCTTTACAGAGTACACCATTGTAACTAACCGTTAATATACGATCCGTACTTTCAAAAACAACAGGATTTGTGTCGAATACAGAAATCATAGCCCTCTCCTTTTCACGACTTCAAACATAACTACACCTGTATATATCAAGTGCATTTACTCAATATATTGATTAAAGATATTAATCAAATATAGTTAACTTAATCATACACCTTCTATATGAATTTACGCAAATGATGTATTTCCCCCATACTATAGCTACAAACTCATGATTCTCAAGAAAACAAAAGACACCAACCATTCGATTGGTGTCTTTACTACATACAAGGAGCCATTTTGCTATAGCTCCTTGTCATTATACAGATAATATTATAATCTATTTCATGTCAAACAAAACAGAGTTTTCTAAGAAAATATGTTCATGAAGGCCTTCTTCTAAGGCTTTCATGGTCTTAAATACATACACATAAGTAGCACAGCCATCTGCTGGTGCTGTGTACTGGTTGGTCAATGCACTTAAGGATTCCAAAAGTACACCTGCAGCTTCGTGTTCAGCCCGAAGTTCATCAAAGTCTACGGGTTTACCCGCTTTAAACTCAGGAAAGTCTACATGTTCTTCATGCCGAAAATGAGGCACAAGAGCGGATTTGAGTTGCAAAAAGGTTTGATAAATCTTTGTCAATTCCTCACCATGATGGTCATAATGTACATTTAGCAGTTTTGCCAACCCTTGGTCAATTTCATCAATCATATTTAATTGTTCTCTATGATAGGTATGAACAATGTAATCAATCAATTGGTCTTTAGAATAACTAAGCACCTCGGCACGAGAAGATTTTTGGGCAACTTGTACATCATTTAGCATAGCAATGTATGCATCTACATCTTTACCTTTTTCTGCAATAGCCTCTGCTAAAGGATGTCCGCCACCACAGCAAAAATCAATTCCATCTTTTGCTAATACATCCATTAACTCTGGATTTACTTTAACCGCATCAGCTACGGTCATGGATTTATTAATAGTTCTAAAACTCATAAGATACACCTCCAATGGTTTACGCCGATCTATTTTCTTATAGTTATACTATACGACCAACCATGGATTCTGTCTGTCGCAGTGGCTACGAATTTGAAAGTAACATGACAACAATGGTAATGCCGTAGAAAATAACATAAAGTAATGAATATAAAAATACATAGATATATATTGAACATACAAAAAGCTGGCCCCATAGAGCCAGCTTTCAGCATATCAAAACATGTACGACATATGTTTATATATAATTGTGTGAGTAACTATTAGATGCTTTCAACAGCAGCGATAGCGGCAACGTCTACAACGTCTTGAGCGGAGCAACCACGGGAAAGGTCATGAACTGGTTTAGCCAAACCTTGAATCAATGGGCCAAGAGCATCAGCGCCGGAGAAGCGTTGTACCAATTTGTAACCGATGTTAGCAGCTTGAAGATCAGGGAAGATCAAGATGTTAGCTTTACCAGCTACATTGGAGCCAGGAGCTTTCTTTTCTGCTACGGAAGGAACGATGGAAGCGTCCAATTGTAATTCGCCGTCGAATTTGAAGTCAACATTGCGTTCTTTCAAGATGTTAACAGCTTCAACCACTTTATCTACTTCAGGAGTGGAAGCAGAACCTTTTGTGGAGAAGGACAACATGGATACGCGAGGATCAACCATGCCAACAACTTTGCGAGCTTTTTCTACAGTGGATTCTGCAATATCAGCCAATTGTTCGCTAGTTGGGTTAGGCAATACGCCGCAATCGGAGAATACAAGCATACCGTCGTCGCCATATTCTTTTTTGCTTGTGAACATGAACATGGAAGAAGATACAGTTTTAAGACCTGGTTTAGTACCTACAACTTGTAATGCAGCGCGCAATACGTTTGCAGTTGGGCAAGCAGAGCCAGCAACCATGCCGTCTACTACACCAAGACGAACAAGCATAGCACCGAAGAACAAGCAATCACCTTTCATAGTTGCATCAGCCTTTTCAGGAGTCATACCTTTTTTAGCGCGCAATTCTACGAATGTATCAACCATTTCTTGGTAACGATTGTAGTTAGCAGGATCGATGATTTCAGCACCTTCAATGGATACACCAACAGCTTTAGCAGCTTCAGCGATTTCAGCAGGGCTACCAACGAGTACAGGTGTTACGAAACCTTCTTTCAAAATAATTTCAGTTGCTTTCAATACGCGTTCATCTTTGTATTCTGGCAACACGATTTTTTTACCTAATGGTTTTACTTGGTCTTTTAATTTTTGAATTAAATCCACGATTTTTGCCTCCTTAACATTGGCTTTACGCCATATCAATACTATTATTATAGCAAGTTAACGACTCTCTAACAACCATTCTAAAACATTTCGTTGTTGAATTCCGTCGTAGTTGGCATTTTTATTTAGTTCATCTAAGGTGAGCAAAAACTTAGAGTATTGGTCTTGTACCGCCTCAAGCGGTGCTAGTTCTCGGCTCAAAGTATTAGAGTCAAGTACGGTCTCACTAACTTGATAATATTCGGTAATTCCCCCTTTTTGTGCTACAAAATCTATTTCACCCTTAGCAAGTTGCCCTACATATACGGTGTATCCTCGTCTAATGAGCTCTAGAAAAACGATATTTTCTAGAATATGCCCTGTATCACGACTCGCATTCCCAACTAGCAAATTTCGTAATGTTACATCAACACTATAATACTTTGCATTGATACGTAGTAATTCTTTACCTCGTACGTCATAGCGATTTACCTTATATAACAACAAGCTATCCTGTAATCCTTGTAAATACCGTTCTACAGTTTTATTATCGATTTTTCGACCTGCACTAACAAGAGAGTTGGCTATTTTATTTGGTGAAAGTAAACTACCAATATTCGCCATAATATACCGCACTATATCTTGTAAAATTGTGACATCATTAATTTTCAATCGAGCCACAACATCATGCAATAACAAGGTATTATATAATCCACGTAAATATTCTTGAATATCAAAGTCTTCGCCCCCTAATTGCTGAGTATAAGGGAAGGAACTTTCACGAAGATAGGCCTCATAGGCAGGAATCAAAGAATACTGATTACCCTCATACTTGCTATGGTAAAACTCACTGAAGGACAATGGCAACATCTGAATTTCCACATATCGTCCAGTCAATAATGTGGCGATATCAGAAGACATAAAGTATGCATTGGATCCCGTAATATATAAATCTGTGTTCTCTTTTACAAACAAGCTATCTACGACACGATGAAATTGATCTACATGCTGAATTTCATCAAGAAAAATGTAATTCGTTTCATTAGGCTGTATACGTTCTAAAATATATTGATACAACGCATGGTAATCTCGCAAATGCTCGTATTCCAATTCTTCAAAATTAATGGAAATAATCTGTTCAGGCTTCACATTATCTGCCAATAACTCATCTTTAAACAACCTAAACAATGTAGATTTACCACAACGGCGTATGCCTGAAACGACCTTAATAATAGGCCGCTCTCGATTACGCCGTAAAAAATCTAGATATCCTTGGCGCTGAATTAACTTCATAAGGGCCTCCTCATCTATGTACCTTCTCATAGATGGAACCCATGTATTAGTAATATCAGATATCATATCACTTACCTAATAAATTTGGATTCCATTCCAACTTTATATTAATTTTATCATAAAGTTGGATTTCATTCCAAATTTTTATTATTTTAAGCATAAAATTGGATTAGATTCCTAAAGTTTTACTTTAAATTTTAACATACAGCACTTCAATTAATGTTTATCTATGAACCACATACCAATAATTGAACTCTTTACACATAATACGCTACAATAATAGAAACAAAATACGGATAGCCAAATGCCAATTTATATTCCTTATACACCCATTTAGGAGGTCTTATGGCGAATACAGAGACAACGATCAACGCTGTTATACATCCAAAATACAATGACACACCTATAGACATAGAGAAAACAATTAAAGCCTTGGAACGCAATAATTTTGTAGTCCATTATTTCGAAACAGGTACTGAAGCTATTTCCTATTTAAAAGGTCGTATTCAAAATAAACGTGTAGCCATCGGTGATTCTCACACCTTATTGGAGCTCAAGGTTCATGATGTCTTAGCCCAGGTCAACGATGATATAACAGATATTCAACGTCCCCTTCCTGGTGAAAGCTTCCGCGACACCGCATTGCGCACCATGGGACGTGATGTATTTCTCACCTCTGTAAATGCTCTTGCTCAAACGGGGGAAATGGTCAATATTGATGGTACGGGCAATCGTGTTGCAGCCTCTTTATTCGGCTCTCAAGAGGTATTTTTTGTGCTAGGCATCAACAAAATCACGCCAGATTTAGCTTCCGCCATCTATCGCGCACGCAATATAGCCGCTCCGCTCAACAGTAAAAAGAATAAAAAGAGCTCTCTCAATCCATGTGCTACATTAGAAGAAAAATGCTATGACTGTGGTTCTCCGGATCGTATATGCAATGCATTAACCATTTACTATAAAAAGATGCGCAATATGCAAACCATGGAAGTCATCATCATTAATGAATCTTTAGGTTTCTAATTGTTTGCGGCCCATTCAAAAAATCTTGTATGTTCATTTCTCCAAGTCCATATATGACTCTATAAATTGTAGACCACCGAGGATCTACAGCACCACTTTCAAGGTCACTAATATAAGATTGGGCTAAACCCGATTTATCTGCCAATTGATATTGAGTCATTCCCAATTGTCTACGCCAAAGTAAAATCAATACACCAAGCTTGTGAACTTCTTGTCGAACTTGTAGATCTTGACAACATACGATAGGATTCATGGCAACCTCTATCTACTTTCTCCCTCAACACATATTTATGCCTTTACTATAAATCTAGGCTCAATCATTGCCTAGTAATGGTTGAAAAGCGATAACACAAAAGCCTTAACAAAACCAATGTACAAATCGGTTTAGTTAAGGCCTTTTTTCTTATGTGTATTATATTGCGTAGAGTTTCATCATTTCGTGGAATTTTAGTATATATAAAAGTTATTATCATTAAAAATACAGATAGTAAATCAGAAATACAGGTATTATCTATATATTGCAATTTTTATATAGTATTCATACATTATGCATACACTTGATTTATAAAATTACCTGGCGCTATTTAGCACTATTAATACTACAAGAAGACTATACGATATATAGTAAATACGCAATATTGTTAAAATACATTTAGGAATAATAAGTCTATTCATAATACAAAAGAACTATACAGTTCAACTGTATAGTCCTTTCTATGTCTTTATGTAAAATTATTGATTTGCGCTTTCTTGTGCTTTTTTGATTTCCATGTATTTAACCATGCCATCAACAGCTTTTTTAGCTTCACGCATAGCCAATACTACGGTAGCAGGTTTGTGAACAACGTCACCACCTGCAAATACGCCTTCACGACTAGTCATACCATATGGATCTTCAGATGTAATAATATAACCTTTTTCATCTACTTTTAAGTTATTACCTTCACCTACAAGACGAGCATTTGGTTTATGACCTGCGGCGATAATGATTTTATCAACAGGCATTACTTGGAAGTTACCAGTGCCGTGGATACCTGCACCATCTTCGTTAAGTGCCATCACTTCGTATTTGAAGCCTTCTACCTTATCTGTACCTTCTACGCCTACTGGAGAAGCGAACCATTGGAATTGAACGCCTTCAGCACGAGCTTCTTCGTATTCAGACAACAAGGCTGGCATTTGTTCTTGACTACGACGATATGCTACTGTTACCGCTTCGCAGCCTAAACGTACGCATGTACGAGCCGCATCCATCGCTACGTTACCACCGCCGATGATGATAACACGGTCACCTTTTTTTACAGGAATTTGATTTTCATCAAGTTCCCCATTTTCTACCAATTGTACATTCGTCAACAAGTACATTGCTTGGAATACACCAGGTACTTCATCGTTTTCCATGCGCACGTCTTGAGGAATATGCGTACCAGTACCGATGAAGATAGAATCATACCCTTCAGCAAAGAGATCGTCCAAAGTTTTATCTTGGCCGATAAATGTATTGCATACGAACTTAACGCCTAACCCTTCAAGACGAGCGATTTCCCGACGTACAACAGCTTTAGACAAGCGGAATTCCGGAATACCAAATAAGAGTACGCCCCCTGGTTCAGATTGACCTTCAAAGACAGTTACTTCATAACCGAGTTTAGCCACATCACCTGCTACGGACAAACCTGCAGGGCCAGACCCTACTACCGCTACCTTACCAAGATCTTGTTTAATCTTCTTAGGTTTGCGAAGTTCATTGATACTTTCAAAGTCAGCAGCAAAGCGTTCTAATTTACCGATGTTAATAGGCGGTTTTTTCGCCTTATTCATGATACAGTTGCCTTCGCATTGATTTTCTCGTGGGCACACACGACCGCAGATAGACGGTAAATTTGTTCGTTCCGCTAAGATATCATTAGCTTCACCAAAATTACCACGTGCGATAGCTTGGATGAAACGAGGTATTTCGTTTTCAATAGGACAGCCCATTCGGCATAAAGGTTTTGGACAATTTAGACAACGTTTCGCCTCCGCGAGCGCTTCCTCCATCGTATAATCCGCATCAAAATGTAGTGGTTTTAATTCGTTACTCATGGCACATGCCTCCTAACAAGGATCCAGTATACTATACTTACAGCGTTGCATGCACCTAAGCATTCCGATGAGCCCTCTCACATAGGGACGCCGCCACATGCTGCTAACATTTATCTTTTGTAACCATTCGATAGACGTGTGGTCACTGGTCAGACTCACACTATTCTATAGTATATTCTAAATTGTGAAAGTCCTAACAGTCAAGCAAATATAACACCTTTTGTATACGAATATAGCCCCTATTCATGCAAGGATTGCATAGATTTTATACAAGTCCATTTACATATAATAGGATGCATGTATACTGATAATAGATACAGTAATAAGAATTAGAGATACACCTTACGGAATAGAAATATCTATTTCGTAATTGAATATATACATACATATAAGAATTAAAGATATAAAAGCCAAGGTATATCCTTATATGAGGTTTCTTATGAACACAGCAGAATTCACTAGCAAATACTATATAGACCGCCACGGTTCTCATTCCCGCAAATGGGACGGTGAGCATTTAAAATTCACTCGTACCGACCTATTACCATTATGGGTGGCAGATATGGACTTTATGCCACCTCAGTGCATCCAAAATGCCATCTGTAACTATGTGAAAGCCAATCCGTTAGGTTATACTATGACAAATCCAAATTATATAGAGGCTGTTATAAGCTGGTATAAACGCCGTCACCATTGTAAGCTTCAAGAAGAATGGCTTACAAGCGCCCCCAATGTAATTACTGGTATTATGTGGTGTATTGGGGCTTTCACAAAACCAAACGATTCCATCGCCGTTCTAAGTCCTGTATACGGCGCCTTTGATACGAGCGCCAGCGATGCACAACGTCAAATCATCGCTGTTCCCATGATGCGTAACAAAGATAATCGCTACACCGTGGATTACGATGCATTTGAAAAGGCTATCACCGAACATGATGTGAAGCTGTTCATTCACTGCAACCCACACAATCCTGTGGGGCATGTGTGGACGGAAGAGGAGATGGACCGATTATTTAGTATCTGCCAACAGCATAATGTGCTCATCATAAGTGATGAAATCCATCAAGATCTCATCACAGGACCAACAGCCTTTACATCAGCCTTAACCGTAAAGAACGGAGCCTATGCAGATAACATGATTGCCATGTCCTCCTTGTCCAAGTCATTCAATATGGCTAGCTTGCACCACGCAGAGGTTATCATTCCTAACGAAAAGCTACGAAGCCAATTCAACGCCTATAAAGCTCATGTATACCATACGGACTCAGACGTTATTGCCGAAACTGCCATCACAGCAGCCTACACTCACCCAGAGGCCGAAGCATGGTTAACAGATGTACTGGCCATGGTTCGTAAAAACTATGAATATCTATGCCGAGAGCTTTGTACGGCATTACCAAAAATCCGCATCAGCCCTATGGATGGCACCTATTTAGCGTGGATTGACTTTAGTGCCTATGTAAAGCCCGAAGATATGCACGACCTATTCGAAAACAAATGCCGCCTCGCACCAAGCTTTGGCGAATGGTTCGGAGGTGAAAGCTACGCAACCTTTGTACGTCTTAACTTAGCTACAAGCCTAGAAAATATAAAAAGCGCTACCCACAGCATTATTAGAAATATTTAATATATCAGCCATATTAAGCATAATAATTGTATTTAATCATACTATCCCCTACACAACCTTAGTACATACAGGGATGTATGTGCGGTAAACTATAAGGTATGCAAAAAGGCTGCTCTACCATCAAATCGTGTAGAGCAGCCTCTTTTATATATATGTCTCATATATGTTACCTATTCAGGTTACCACATATATAGGGTCTTATTTAGTTCTAGCGAAATGATCTTTTGCAAATTGCATGTCTTGTACGAGTTCCAATGTGCCAATATAGTTATTGTTTTGGTCACGAACAGCCATGTAATTGACATAGAACGGACGGCCTTGTTTTTCAAGCCATACTGCTACATTATCGCGATCACCTTTACGGAAGGAATCAATAATACCACGTACGATTGGTTCTACCTTTGGTGGATGACAGGAATACACATCGCGACCGATAGCTGTAGTAGGGCGTTTAAAGACCTTTTCACCATCGTTGAAGTAACGGTTAATGTCTTCGTGATCAACGAAGGTTACTTCCATTGGCATTGTATTAAGCATGGCATTTAATTGATCCACAGTCAAGCTACCACCGATTAGAGCAATGGTATTATCATCGCCACTTGCTTTTGTTGTTTGTGTTGCTAATGCGGTTTCAGCCTCTGTCCAAGCAGTGCGTTTTACCCCAAAGATTTCTTCATACTGTGCTGTATCTTTGTAGATTTGGTACCACTCTTCAGTGCTGAAGTTTTCTGCACAGATTGGGAACAAAATATTTTGTTCTTTATAGATCATTTCTTGTGCACGTGTAAGAAGCTCATCAAAACGTCTATACCAATCATCTACGCTTTGGCTAGACTTAGCTAAATCACCTAGTTGGTCTCGAATATCGCCATCAACAGTCCACATAACCATAGATGGACCAGAAATATCATAGGCTACTTTCAAATGCGGATACAAAAGGTCACCCTTCTTAGCATAGTGAACAGATACTTGACGCACTGCATTTACATCATCAACGGTTGCCGTTTTATCTGCCACCTTAGGTCGAATGGATTCAATTAACGCATCAAGAGCCTTGTTTTCCTCTGTTAATTGATGGAGTGGATGTCCTACAGTTTCAATTAAGGACACCACACTTTTACTCTTCTCTTGAGCCTCTAACACAGCCTCAACCTTAGCATGTTCTGACTCCATTTGTTCATGAATGGTAGAACCGTGGAACAAGGCAGAGTGAAGGTCACATAATTGTTGCACCTCAGCTAACGGTGTACCTTCACGCATGAGACCTTGTTCAGCTTTCATAATTTCACTAGCCTCAACATGGGCAAATTGACTAGCAAAATCTTCACGAACGGCACCAAGCTCTTCGCCCGTACCTAACCGTTTCAGGAATCCTTTAAGTTGCTCTACACGTTCGCTATCTTGAACAGCATCTTCAGCCTTAGCTTCGGAATTTTCTTCCGTGTTAGCTTTCGCTGTAGTAGATGCTGCTGCATTTGTTTCTACTGCGTCTGCTGCAACTGTACTAGAAGCTACCTTAGCAGATGCATCCGTAACATTAGACTTTGTAACCGCTGCAGTAGGTGCCACGCCAGGATGACCCGTAGATTCCGCATCATCACCCGATAGGTTTGGCATGTCACCTTCTAAGGTAAAACCGGCTTTCATAAAAGCACCCACGATATCAATCATGGATACACCTTTCATCTTAGCCCCTTTTGGGATAGTCATGATTTTGCCAACAGAATTCAACATCACCTTGTTTGTGATTTCGCTGAATCCTAATTCCTTCATAATATCTGTTACTTCAGGATATTCTTTTACCAAATCATATACAGATTTGGATAAATCTAATTTCTTTTCCATTTTGTTCCCCTCGTGTCAAAAATTTCTATACTATACTTATAAAATAGTATCATCCCTCTATATATGTATATCACACATATGAGGCTATTTATTTACGGTAAAAGGTCTATATGTAATGACCTATGGTTCTATGATAAACGATATCGATTAGAAAATCTGTATCCATGGCTATACTTTTGAAAGTTATTTATAAGATGAAATAACAGTAATAAAACACCGGATAATCGATCATGTAGACCAACTATCCGGTATTTACGTTACATTATATTATTATGCCTGTTTCTGTTTCTGTTTCTGTTTCTGTTTCTGTTTCTGTTTCTGTTTCTAACAAGTGTACCACTTAATCATGATGTGGTTTCAATGCTTTTTCGTAGTTTTCAGAAACTTTGTCCCAGTTAATAACGCGGAAGAATTCCTTGATATAATCTGGACGACGGTTTTGGTAGTGCAAGTAGTATGCATGTTCCCAAACGTCTAAGCATAGAATTGCTGTTTTACCTTCCAATATAGGATTATCTTGGTTTGCAGAGGATGTCACTTCTAACTTGCCATCTTTATTAACTACAAGCCAAGCCCAACCAGAGCCAAAACGTGTAGCTGCTGCAGTAGAGAAGCTTTCAACAAACGCATCGTAGCCACCAAGTTCAGCGTCAATAGCCTCTTTCAAAGGGCCTTGCAATTTAGAAGTATCTGGTTTTGTCATAATTTCCCAGAACATAGTATGGTTCTTGTGACCCCCACCATTATTGATAACTGCTTGACGGATATCTTCTGGCACATTAGCAATATCGCCGAGAATGCAGTCTATACAGCCATACGCAAGATCCGGATATTTCGCGATGGCCGCATTCAAATTATTAACATACGCTTGGTGATGCTTGTCATGATGCAATTTCATTGTTTCAGCGTCGATAACAGGCTCTAGGTAATCATAAGCATACGGTAATGGTGCGAGTTCGAAAGGTTTCATAGTAGTCCTCCTTAAATTTAGGGCATAGAACAATGCTAACTATTTCGTATCATCGTTCTTGTGAAAGCGATTCGATGCACCTGCATCGTTAGTATAATATCAATCTACTAGCATAGCATATATACTTCAAGAAGAGACGTATTATCCTAACTTTAACCAGAAGTTAAGATATACTTTTTAGCCAATAAATTGATATGAATTATCATTCTTTATCTAATTGTACACATTATATAGAAAAACGTCAATATAAAAGACTAACATAAAAAGGCCATGGGAACTCCCACAGCCTTTCATTAGTTAATTGTTATGCGACTTTTACTGAGCAATAACACATAGTTCTACATAAAAACATATACAGATATATACAAATTATTCGACAATGCACTGACACATTTTCATGGTTGTTAATGCCGCTTGATGGGACTCCTCTGTTACACCAGCACAACAGCTCGAATCGATGTGAATCGGAATCTCTGGCAAGCCTGCTTTCAACATAATCGCATTGGAAACAACACAAATATCGGTACACAAGCCGATAAGTGTAATAGACTCAATAGGATTTACCCTATCCATGCCCTCTAAGCGAGTGAGCAGCTCAAAAGAAGCAAAGTTTGGTTTATCTACAAAGGATACAGGGCTCATGATTGAGCGGCCTTCTGCAGCCTCGATCAAGCCGTCCACAATATGCCAGCCCTCGGTATTTTTAACACAATGTGGCACTGGTAAAAGCTTTCCTTCTTGGTGTTCCAAGTAATCTCTATCATGTGTGTCACGCGTAAAGATAATAGGGCCATCAAAGCTTTCAATTTTCTTACGCACATTATCTACGATTAACTGTGCTTGCGATGAACCAAGGGCACCATCTACAAAATCATTTTGCATATCGATAACTACTAGAACCTTTTGCATAGCTCCTCCTGTATATAGCTACAAAACAAAGTACTTATTTCCAATCCATATTATTTATACTCTTTATTCTTTATAACATCAATCGGATCTACTAACTCTATAAATTGTTATCAAGTTGTTGTCAAAGTGTCATCAAGTTGTTGTGAAAGTATTATCAATGAGTCATCGAAGCCCACCTCATACTTTATCGACAAGTAGATATATGACGAACTTCTATTCTTCTGCTATAGCATGTTGCACGCGATTTGGTTCATTATGTGCCAGTTTTCCTGCCGCTGCTGCCGCTACAGCACCTACTAAATCATCGAGGAATGTATTACAGCGTCCCCCTTCTTCGCTATCTAGCTTTTTGATGATACCTGGCTTTACCTTGTCTAAATAGCCATAATTTGTAAAGCCAATAGACCCATATAAATTAACGATGGAAAAGGCTAAAATTTCATCAATCCCATACAGGCTTTCATCATTAGCAACAATGCGTTGCAATGGCTGAGATAGTTTATTTTGCTCCGTTAACTTATCAAGCTCTATACCCGTAATAATCGCATTATGCACCTCCCGTTTAGATAGTACAGAAGCCACACTTGTGCGACACTCTTCCAGTTTTAAATTCGGCATATACGGTTTTTGTACGTAAAAAACAAGCTCTGCAATGTCATCTAATGTGACACCACGCTCAGCGAGAAGATCATAAGTATATTTCTCTAAATCTTTCGTAGTTTCCATAAGCCCTCCTTTATCGTTTTTTAGGATTAGTATCAGATAACATGACAATACTAACGGGAATCGTTACAACAAGCGCTTCATCAGTATCAACATGTTTAGTATTCCAAGCCGCTTCTTTTGCAGCCTCCTCAAAGATAGGGTACGCTTCACGATCTAGTTTCCAATTATTAGGACCTGCTTCAACAGCTACAATATTACCCTTATCATCCGTCTTAACCTCTATAGGAACGATTAATGTTCCATTTGCACTCGTTTCAAAAGCCTCTGGTGGAATGATCACGTTATAAGAAATCTGTTGTTGCAATTCATAATTACGCTTGTCCGCAGGCTTTATATCTGCAGCTATAGAACTAATAGGACTCATTGCAGACACTAATAAAGCCAACAATATAACACGGTTAAACATAGTTTCCTCTCATCTAAAAACTCTCATACTATATGCATTATAAGTTGATTATACCACGAAAAAATCCCTACCGAATTTTTATCGGTAGGGATTTCTTAGATTAGATTTTCTTAACCATTTCGGATTTCAATGCCATCGCACCGAAGCCATCAATTTTACAATCGATATCGTGACCATCACTTGCATCGGTGATGAGGCGAATATTTTTTACGCGCGTACCTTGTTTCAATACGCCCGCGCCTTTTACTTTGAGGTCTTTTACAACAACCACTGTATCGCCATCAGCGAGCTCATTGCCGTTAGCATCGCGAATAATACCCGCTTCAGCTGCAGCTTGCGCATCGGCCGCTGTCCATTCGTTGCCACACATAGGGCAGATAAACATATGCCCATCTTCGTATGTGTACTCGTCGCCACACTTAGGGCAGTTAGGTAAATTTGCCATTTAAATCTCCTTTGTTTATTACATAATGAAAGTATTATACCATACCTTGGAAACCGGGCTCTATATTAATATGATGACCATTGACTCCAGATTGACGATATACGCCAATCTCATTATAATGTAATAAAGAGATAGTCGACGAGTGGTTCCGCCAGGCTCATCCCAAAACATTATAAAGCATGCAAAAATGGCCTTTCGTTTTCAGCTACCAGTTGGTAACGAAGGGCTATTTGTCGTTATTACGACAAATCAGCACTATCAATGCTCCAAAGGAAATAACGACAGTTAAGATCCCGAGGACAATCATAATGACTTCATAAGCATTCATAGGCTTTCACCCCCTTCAAAGAAAAAGGGTGGCCCAACCTCGTTCGACTATCTTACGTTCATTATAAACCGAACTTATGTTCTATGCAATAAAAAATCTATTAATAAATATTAGTCTATTTATAACTAACAAAGGGAGACTCTTGATAGAGTCTCCCTTTTATTCGTGTACAAGTTGTACGAAATTAATCCGTGTTTTTCAATCAATAATTTCTGCTATATACTAATAACGAAAGAGCCATTAACGTGAGTTAGGTTCATCTCCGTCTTTTGAGGGAGGTGACATTATGACTGTATACGAAGCATTATCATTAATGATTTTATTCGCTACCCTCGTAGTGTTAATTCTTAAGAAATAATCAATATATTGATTATAAAATAAGATAAAACTAACGTTTAAGACTAAGTACGGCAATACTTAGACACGTTAGGTTTATCAAATTCACAATTCTTTGATGAGCCTAACGCCTAGAACACGTTAACTGGCTCTTTTGTACTTATAGTATAGTCTGAATTCTAAAGACTGTCAATTTACTATCCAAGTCGTTTACGCAAAATCGCATAGAGTATCATGCTAATAATGACACTCATAACGGCTTGAATAGCATTAGTTAAAATACTAGCAATAGCTACGCCCGGGTCGAATACAAAGTATTCGGCGATAAAGTAGCCGGCTACGATAACAATACCGCCTACGATAGTTGCTACCAAGGCAGAGGTAGTTGTCTTATTCTTATAGACAGTACCGACAAGATAGCCTTCAAGTCCTTTCACCACGAAGGTGATGGGTACAAAGACTACATAGCCGAGAAATAAATCAGCTAGCGCCGGGCCGATAGCACCAATATAGGCGCCATATTTTCGACCTAATAATAGAGCTGACGTCATAATAACGACATCTCCTACATTGAAATAGCCGCGAATGCCAGGTACTGGAATTTTCGTGTACATGGTAAACAATGTTGCGAGGGCAATCAATACGGCTGTGAGTACTAACGCGGACGTAGTACTGCGGGTTTGAACGTGTTGCATAGCGTCCTCCTTATAAAGAAAAATAGATATGCGATAAAATACACCGCATATCTATACTATATACCTTTATAACAACACCCGCAAACAGAAGGAATTAATAATACACTCTTCCCAACATTTATCGTTATTTACGTTTAGAATAGGTGCTCTTCACTAGACTTTAACTTAATATAGCTACCATTTTACTATACAGATTCTCTCAACCTGACGATGATTAACAAGAAAGGAACTAGCCATGAATATTTTAATCATTTACACCTATCCTAATCATCAAAGTTTTAATGACGCTATTCTGAAAGTAGTGCAACAGAATCTTTCAAAAGACCACAATGTGAACACCTTGGATTTATATGAGGAGCAGTTCGATCCTATATTACGATTTGATGACACGCACAAACGTCGAGATTTAAGCACTGTACCGGACATGGAAAAGTATCGTAACTTAATTACTTGGGCAGACCATATCGTCTTTATCTACCCAATTTGGTGGAGCGGTATGCCGGCAATGCTCAAAGGCTTTATCGATCGCGTGTTTACAGCGGGCTTTGCCTATTCATACGGAAACCGAGGACTTATAAGTCATTTACAGGGAAAATCCGCCTGGATCATCACCACCCACAATACTCCCGCCTTTTTGACGCCGTTTATTCAGGACTATGGCAAGGTATTGAAAAATCAAGTTCTGAAATCCTGTGGCATTAAACCGGTTACACATACCCAGTTGGCTGGCACAGAAAACAGCTCAGACGAAAAACGCCGGCGCTTCTTAGACAAAATCGCTAATATCGCCGGCAGTATTTAACATTTCTAGTATACTATGATTTTTTACCAAAGATTACTTGGTTACCAAAATCACAAATAAATTTTCATTAGACTGCTTACAGTTTGCTCTAAGTCAAAAACAAGCTGTATACGAAAACCTTCCCAATTACATAGATATTACTCTTCAAATCTCTCTTCTACATTGTAGAGAACCTCGCAGTCACAACCGCCACCTTCGTTGACGATCCAGTCTAATACGATTTCTACATCTACCTTTTGTTTTTCCAAGAATTCTCTAGTGAAAGTCAAACTATGATCGCAACCGTCATTTTCCTCTAATTTCTCGTCTACATAATCAAAGAGATTCCAAAACAACTCTTCATCCATAGGTAAACTATCTTTAAACGATTGTCTCTGCTTATCTGCATATGCTTTTAACAATTCCTTTTTACGTGCTTTATCCATGATAATAATTTCCTTTTATGAACTTAGCAAATCGATACAAGCACGTTCCCATTAGCGTCTAGTACTTGTTTGTAGAAACGTTTCATTTGCTCGAAATCATGAAGAAGTTCGTCTTTGATTTCCTCCTCTTCCTCATCGTAATCCCAAATATCTGGATATAGCTCAGCCTCTTTGCAAGCTGCCATATCAAAAGATTCAAGAGCCTCTTCCATATCAAACTGCTCTAGAGCCGCCACGATATCTGCTAACTTATCGTGTTCCGTATACGCTAAGTAATCCGATAGTTCTTCAACAGCTGTTATGCCAAGCACAGCTTGGCTAAGAGGATTCTTATCGTCCTTATGGTCAGTGCCTACGCCAGTTAGCACAAAGTGAAGTACATCCCACATTTTATCGATATCAAGCAATAATTCATCATCGTCATTCCACTCTTCAACGCTTTCAAGAATTTCCTCTTCTTCTGAGCCCATGGCTTTAATTTCTTTTAAATTCGCATCGCTTAAACAGCTATAATTTGCAATTAGTCCCATAGCCCATAACCTCCTAATCCTGTAATCTCAGTAGATATGTAATAATCTGCTATCCCCTTAGATATTTAGTACTCTATCTCTCATTTAGTACTCTATCTCTGTCAGTAAGTCTAGTAAATTAGCTTCTCCTTCATGAGATTTATCTAATAACGGAATAGCTAGTAAAAGCACTTGCAGTGAGTAGTAATAAAAGCTAAAGAATAAATCATCAGGAAATACGTCTTCTTCCTCATATCTAAGAACATCTTCGTCTTCATCGTATTCTTCAGACCAAAGGTATTCTTCGTTAAGCATATCCACAAAATGAGGTAATGGATCTGCATGCTCTAGCACGAGACCATCTCGGATGCACTCAGCAATCACAGTAAATAGGTCTACCAATTGTTCTGCTAAATAATGAGCTACTTCATTCTGAGTTCTCTCTTCTAGGGCTTTCTTAAAAATACGAAGCAAGAAAATCATAGCAAATGGTGTAGCATGCCACAATGTCGATTGGTGCTCAATATTCATTGCTAACGCCTCACCAGCCGCATCAACAGCATCAATACTTTTCATGCTCCACAACACATCAAGCTCTGTAGGAAAATCTGTGGCACGACCGTAAGTTGTGGTTAACCGATGCCACGGTATATCACTGACTTTCACAGTTTCTATATATTGTTTCGTCACAGTATCCATTATAGTTATACCTTTAGCATTATATATACGCCCACCTATTAATGCGTTTACCCCATAATTATTTCTGAATAACCTTTTTCACCAGTTCATAGGTGTCTATGAGACGCAGTTTTCCTATCCTAGGATTATCTGTAATCTCCTCATAAATATCTTCCAACGTGCCTGCTGGTGCTAGTTTCCACAATTTACACGGATATAGTTCGACGTTCCCTATGATTTCTAAATCGTCTAGCAATAGACCTAGGTCTTTATGATTAAACCAACAATCTGTATCGATACCGAAATTTGTATTATCTTTCCGGCAGGCGATTTTACTATTTAAAAACTGCTCCATTGTAGGTTTTTCTTCTTGTAAAAGTCGCGTACAGGCTAAATGATATTCGATTTTCCGCGGTGATTGATCCACGTCAGATACAAAGACGGCACCATAGTCGTTTTCAAACTTAACAGCTAATACGTCGCCCACCTTAAAATGAGTTTCTCTCCTCGTTTTAGATTTACAAACCTTAATAGGCTTTGGATTTTCACTTTGTAGCTGTACTGCTAACTTATCTAATACCTTTTGGCGCTGTTTAAGTGCCTTACTATCAATATCTAGCCAAAACTCATGAGGGCCCTGAGCGATTATGTCTAAGGTTTTCTCTTTGATATCCTCAGACAGATGCCCTATCTTCCATAAAGAATAGGCCACCGCAGTCCAATAAATTTCTGTGTAAAACTCATCAGTACAAAAATTTTGTTCCTCACCTAAGATTTCAGAAATTATAGTATCGACACTGATACCATCCTTGTACCGCTCAACAATAGCATTATAAATATCATGACCGTCATCGCTGTCTATGATCTTTACTCCATCAATTGCCATACGATTCTCCTATTACAACACAAAACCTCTTGAAACACTCTTTTATTGCTGATTATTTTCCCATTTTACATATTAAAAGAATAGACCTTCATAAGCCGTAATACTACCATCTTCTTCATGGTAAAAGCCTTGGTATACAGGTTCTTGATGTGCCGCATCGTAAAACTTTTGCAGTACAGCAGCCAAGTTTGCTTCAGAAGGCATGCCTAGCGCCTTAACAACTGTTTCCCATTCGTCCATTTCTGTATAAGATGTAATTTGAGCATATCGCTCCTTAGCATACGATTCAAGAATTCCTACATCCGTATATTGGCTAGAGTCACAATAGTCATGCCAGCAAATGCTATACACCAATAAACAAATTAAATCGTCTATACTTTCAGCTATGCGACCGCATTCACCTTCGCTACTCATATATCCAATTGATCCATCCTCTAGTTGATGATATTCACCGCCTGCACCATCACGAGCAAAGGCTACTCCATCCACGGAAAAGGTACATCGCCCCTCTACCTCATCACGTTTTGTAGGTTCATCAAGCAGAAAGAAATCAAATAGTGCATCAAAATCTGCTGCCAAGTTAGAATCTTCATGTAATATTTTTAAATAATCCATATTGTTACCTCTTATAGATTCGTCTATTCTCTCTATTTCATCTCTTATTTTCTCGTAATTCTAACAACGCAGAAACCTCGCTCATACTGAGATTAAACATGTTGCTTTCTAAATCAATAGGTACAAAATAATAACAAACTATATCTGCACCAAACTCATCTTCTAGCTTTAGCCATTCTGTCCCTGAAAGCACGGTAAATCCGAGCGTATCATCGCCAAGGCTTTCAGCAAACCAGCGCACCTCATAATCAGGTTTAACGAAGTCGTTGAAATATTTGATAGTCACATCCCGGTCTTTCTCATCACCGTAGGGAATTAGCAATTTTTTATTGCCCTTTTGTAGTACAATATCGTCACCATACTGCTTTCCATTGCTAACGGTTTGAATGTCGATAGGCTCATCCATCATGTCATTAAAATAGTTCACCACACCTTCGTCATCCTCGCGCCAGTCAATCCAGATGATAGCTTCGGAATCAAATAAATCATCTAAATCCATATCATGACTAAAGAAATCTTTGACTAATTTATACATATCTTCCATAGTCTCTCTCCTGCATATCACTTATATTTTTAGGTAGAATACAACACCAGTATCACCACTTTAAAACAACTCTATAAGGTTTCGTATATCACATCTTGTTGAGCCGTAAAGTTTTCATCAAAAGGAACCAAAACATATAGATGTCCTGCTGGGGATTCTCCCACATCATAGCCTAGTGCAAATGCATCGTAACAACCTGATTTATCCAGCATTATATCCGTTAGCGTTAGTACAACAGACTCTTCTTGCGGTATTCCCTTTTGTATGAGCCTCTTCGCCAGTTGGTCTAATTCATCTAATTGAACATATAATTGCTCCCATATTGATAGTGAAAGTACATCATCTTCAGTATAACCGGTACAACTAATATTAAGTTTTTTAAAGGCTTGTCCTACATTCTCTAAACGATTAGTACCCAATCGGCGAGATACAAAGTAAACACCATAAGGTTCTTCAGACCAGCTTTCAACATTCCATAATGTCATTAATTCCGATTTTCTCATTAGGACTCTCCATTAATTGATTATCCTGCAATATCTGCATCAATAGGGTTCCCATCCGCATCAATATGGACTATGATACAGTGCCCCCAGAAAATATCATCGTCGTCATAATATACCTCTATAGTGCCATCGTTGCGAAACGCCAATTCGCCCATCATAATACGCTTGGCAAATACGTCTGATGTAATCGGATCTTGGTCATCATTGTCGAGCCAATCATTAGCAAGGTCTAGCAATTTTTCACTAATATAGGTACTAATTCGTTGTTCAAATGCTTTGAAATTATCGATTGTATTGAAAGCAGCCAATGCTACGGTGCAGCTTTCATCAGAGCCCTCATCCACATCAAGGGTGAATGCATAATCATCAATTCTCGCTGTGTAATATTGATACTCTCGATTTAACAGGAAGTCACCCTTGTCGGTATGAAGGTATTTAGGAGTTTTCAAATACGCCGACAACGCCTCTAGCTCGCTATGTTTAGCATGTTCCTCTAACACCTCAAGCACATAATAGCGATTATTCCAAGAAGGGCGCATGTAGCCCAAGTCCTCTATAGGTTTTGCTTTCTTAACTAACAATTTGTAAACACCATGGGGCTCAAAAGAATACCCCCAACCAGTGTCAAAACCTTCAATAATCCACGTCAAAATGCCTTCGCTACGGTCAAGCACGCCAGTTCGAGTATCTAAGATAGCATCGGTAGACACTAGTGGTCTATGGTACTTCTCTAAATAAGGACTAGCTCCATTCGCATCACTGCGCGGCAATGCATAGATTTCAAACTCTTCCGCTTCAAACTCTGCTTCATATTCTGGTAGACGTACAATACTCATATGACTCTCTCCTACATTATAATCACGCTACTCATCATAATTTCTGTTATATCATAAGCGTTCAGCTACATCGATTCTATGTAATAGTTCTTTCGCTAATTCTTGGGCTGTTTTGAATTCCTCATTTGAAAGCACCATGAGCACAAAGCTATCGGTTCCAATATCCATGCCTGCTAACGTATAGTTTTCCCATTTAGAATTAAGATCTGCACACCAGTCCATAATACATTGGTCTTCATCTAATGCTGCTGTATCAATAATTAGACCTTCACTAGTATCTAAAGACTTGTTACGTATTAACTTCTGTACATAATAAATAAAATCCTCTAGTTCACATTTACAGCTTAGCTCTACAGCATATCCTTTAGAGACTAGTTTCTCATAGAGGTTCCACCAGCTATCTTCTAATTCTTCCATGGAGCGCAACTTAGCCTTGGCCATAAACGATTTAGCTTGTTTAGCATCGCCTAGCAACAACGTTGCTAACTCTGTAAATGTCAGTTTCATCTGATCGATATCTAGATACGCTACTTCTACACATAAACTACAATCAGGTACTCTGCGTTTTTTCACAAAGGCCCGCATCATCTTCACTGCATCAGGATAACTTACATCAGCCATACGATACGTCTTACCATCTATGTCTAAGAATATATCTACTGCATCTGGTGTTTTTCCTACACGCGCTTTCATCGCAGTGCAACCATCGATGGCATGAGGTGGATACAATTCTATATACATGAAAAATCCATCATGCATAGCCTTTAGGGTATTATCTATTCCTACTATATTAAAACCATTTCGATTATAATCAGGGCACCTCAAACGCCATTCTTCGTAATCATCAAATAGTTTTTCTTGAATCCAATTGTAAATACTCATATATACTCACTTTATTTACTATATTTTATAATTCCAGCTTATTTACAAAAAAATAAATCACTAATTTCTTTATACTCTGTTTCAAATAGACTACGATTAAACAAACTTTGTATAAATTGGCGCTCTTTCTCCAGTAAATTTATAGATCCACTATCCTCTAGCAATAAAACTTCAATTTCATCGTAATCATCCATTCCCCATATTTGATTATCTTTAACTATATGATAGCATAAGGGCTTCTCAAATATATTAGTAATAGCACTAGATTGCGTATAAACTATAACATTATCAATATTTGAACATTTTTTATTAAGATAGTCTAACAAAGAGTGAAATTCTTCTGTTGATAAGCCTTGTTCAGGTAAATCTAATAGGAGTAGCTTCTTCTTTCCTATATCTAGTTCAGCAAACAAATCTACCAGCATATATTTCAAATCATACTGCGATCGTTCATCAAACGTACCATATATTTCCATATCATTAGATAGTACATCTATAATCTTACTAAAACTCCAAAAATCATTCATATTACTCTCGCATATTAAATTATAACGAGATAACAATTCATTAATTGGCAAAAGTATTACAGAATTCAACTGATTAAAGCATTTTTCCCGTTCAGATATTGAAACTTCTTTATAGATTTTCTCAGTTATCTTACCCAATAAACTCTTTTTTGCAATCTTAAAAAGCTCTGTTGAATCTACTCTTGAAGGAATATATAAAATTTCAAACTCATCATCTCTACATACACTATTATTAAGATTCAATGTATTAAATGGGTATTGTTGGGAGAATCTCCTTTTATCAAAATATCGTTCTATAAAATCAAATATAACCGGCATAGTCCTAAAATCATCTTGTGGCACTACAATTGTTATAGCCTGTAAATTAATATGGACTGGTTCTAAAAGTCTATATCCTGATAATACCAATTCACCATTCATAGACGCCTCCTAGAAAATGATAGTTTTATCAATCGTTAACTTCTCTTCGATAATTTGTTTCTTTCCAGTTAATAGTTTCATACCTTGATACTGCTTCTCTGTAACTTGCAAAACATATACAGCTCCATCTGGCGGTAAATAGCGCTTAATATATTCAATATGAGACTTTATACTATCCCGATTAGGCATAATCTTACAATAAATAGAATACTGAATCATAAAATACCCTTGCCGTATCAAAAACTTCCTAAACTGAGTGTAATGACGAACTGCAACAGTATCATCCATAGGTAAATCAAACATTATTAATACTCTCACCATTCTGTACCTATTCATTTCACACACCAATATCATATATCTAATAATGGTAAATCTAATACTTCATTATCATCAGTCATACATCTAACGAGACTATCTGCAAATCTATTCATTGAATCTGCTATTGAGTAAGATATATTTTGATGACGTACTGTACGCTCAGAAAGCATAGTAATTAAATTAAGTTTTATATCTCTTGAAAACAAAACTTCAGGCACATAAATACAAGAATAGACCCAATCATCTATGATGGGCCTATATATTTCCATGCAATCATCAACGAGATTAAAGTGATTATATATATTATGATGTTTTATCCCTATTGATAATATAAGTCCTTTAGCAGCTAATGCTCTTGCCATAAGGGCTCTAATAATAGAGTATCCATAATTCAAAGCATTATTGATAGGATCCCCCTCTTCTCTATCACGTATAAAATCAATACCAAATAAAGCTTTAAAATAAACTTTTGCAGCAATACCTTCATGATTTTCCGTATCAAACGGCTGAATTGTATCTCTTAAAGATTCCATTATCTCAATTGTATCTAATGACAATGAATAATGATCTAAAACAAACATTTGATTATTTATCTTACGTTCAATAATTGCTTTCCACAAATCACCTGGTCTAGATGGATTCATATTCAGTTGTATTTCTTGATTTTTAAATGTTACATAATTTCCTGCTATAGGATTCATAACAACAGACGGTAATCCATTCTTTTCACAAATGATTACACAAATTTGATAGCGACTCATCTTACATAATAGTTGCGTTGTAACATTTAATTTATAGTTATTAAAAATAACTATACTAATATCTTGTAAGGGGACTAAATAGTCCCCTTCAAGCATTTTTATTTTTAAGTTGTCTAAATGTAATGAAACTTGCTGACTCTGTTCAATAATAATTGTTCGCCAACCCATAATGTGCACTCCCTGCAACATTAAATCGTAACATCAAATTCTAATTTTTCATCCGTAACTTTATATTTATTACCTAATACATCAACATTATATTTAGTCAAGTTTTTAATACTGGTCTTTATAGCCTTCATAACCTGTTTATCGGTTGGCCGATTCACATAAGAGATCTCTATTCTATGAGTCTTCTCATTATTAATACATTTAAAAATACATTCTACTGTTTCGCCATTTTCTTCATAAGTTATATAATCCCCTCGGTATAAAGATGTTACAAAGGTAGCAGACTCAGAAATTTTTTGAACCTGTTTTGATTTATAATATTTGTCTTGATCAATTATATATCTACCATTAACAAAGCTAACCATATCATATGGCACATTAAGCACTAAGTAATTTTCTCCATCTTGGTACACATCAGTACGTAAGCTTTTTATTTTCAAAAATACCGATTTATTATGTCCATCTTGTTTTACATTAACACGATGCGCCCCTAACTGCTTTTCTCGGAACTTAACCGACTCAATAATTGGACCATTGTCTTTTTTTGAATATTTACAGATTGGTCCATGATCTTCTTTATAAGCGGCAAAAGGATTACTTTCTTCTCCATATTGTTCTACAATCTTTAGAAAAATCTCAAAAGTTTTAGGATCATGATGATACATTAACAATTTATCAGGAGACTCTAAAATCATTTTTTTTAGTTTGCTTCCAGCATTACCAGTTCCTGTATTATAAATATCACTATATTTAGTGATAATATAGGTCACCTCTTTATTATCTTCAACAAAGCTTCGAGTCGCTTTTATCTGTTGATCATATAAAGCTCTATTAGGTTTACGATCCACCTTATGAGAATATAACGGTTTTATACTTTCAATACGTTTTAAAAACTGAATATAGTTAGATACATTCTCGGATTTATTAAATAATTCTTGTTCTAGTACCTCGCCCGTTTCAGAATTTATAATATTGCCATCTACCTCTACAATAGAGTCCTTATTATTCAAACTTTCAGAAAAAGCACCTATTTTCGAGAAAAATTTCATCAGTTTCGTATTAGCAAAACCAGCAATAATCATAGCATCTTGTGCATGATGGGCATATGTTTCTTCTCTATTTTTTGATAGATACGCTTTTTTTCTAAAATAACTTGTTGCAGAACCGTTTATAACTTTAACCTTGGTATTTATCTTATGATAATCAAAAAAAGATTTTAATAAATTATAGGTTTCACGAGATGCATAACGTGTATCTACTAAGTTACGGTCAATAAAACCTTTCATCTCCTCAATGGGATTCCCAAGATATAATAAATTCCGTTTTTTAGCATTACTAAAATTCAAGTTTTTAGTAACATATTCTTTAAATCTTTCAAAAGTTATTTTTGCTTTGCCACTACTAAAATATTGGAATGGTGACCGTTGTCCTTTAGCTTGATTTTCTCTCTGATAGACAAGTACTTTGTTAGACTGAGCATCACTTAGAGATATAGATAATGGAATAATATGATCAACTTCTAAAAGACCTGCTTTAAACACATCAGACAACTCTATAGGCTCTAAAGAATATGCGCATTTAAAATCCTGCTCTAACAGTAAACTAATACGTTCAAACTCTGCACTCATAAGTTTCCTGTTTTCAACAAGTTCCATAATTTTATAACGTTTTTCCTCATTGGCCTTCTGAATTTTCTTAATCAGATCTTTCTTCTCCTGACTATTCTTTTCTCGTGCTAATTCAACTACTACATCACTAAATTCAGTATCATCACCATTTTGGCTTTTAAGATATTTACGCAATGCATTAAATACCTTAATAGTTTCATTAATAGAGCGTTTAACAACAGGTGATACAATCCAATCAGATAAATTAGCACTTAACTTATAATTTTGAGAAAATTTATGATTATATGGTTTTATACTTGCCTCCATAAATAATTCCATTTGGTTTTTACTAGTTTTCAATAAATCATCTAAAATTAAATTAATAGCCTTAAATGATAAAGAATGATATGTAGTAAAGCACCCCGATTTTGCAATTTCTTTGGCTAAACTAGTAGATAAATTTAAATCATCTACTAATTTTCTTTCACACACATCTATACTTTTTTCTTTAGTTAGAATCTCAGATATATCATCTACTAACTGTTTTTTACCTTCAATTGCATCTTCTTCGTTTACAGACTTTGCGATTTTTAATAACTCATTGTAACCTTCAAATTTTGTAAAAATTGGTTTTTCCGACTTATCTATTCTAAAGCCAAAAATATCTTCCTTTTTAACACCGCATACTTTTGCAATAGCAGGAATCGTTACCGCTTTACCTTTATTTACATACTCACTAATCAACTCTTGTTTCTGAGCTTCAGTTATCTTCACACCTTGAATCGTTAAATTATTTAGATCATTTAACAAATTAAATAAGCATGCACTATAGCTCCATTTAGGTGCTCTTAATTCATCAGGAAAATACGTACACGTACCACGCATTTTATCAATCAAATTAATCTTAATGACATTGCCACTTTCATCTAATTGGTAACGCCCATAAGGTGTGGGACTTTTATAACTACCAGGTCCCTCATAATATTCACGTTTAGAATCATATATACATAAAACCTCATCCATTATCTCTTTTAATTTTGGATAAAATGATGATTGAACTTCAAGGAGCTTAATTAATTCACTACGATATGATTCATGAGTAAACTTATTTTCAATGCCTCGTACTGTTCCCATATTATTCAACTTTTCTAATTGAACATGGCATGGATATATTCCATCTTTAAGCTTATTCTCATTAGTTCGAATAATATCTGCTGAACTCTGGTTGCTTCCGTCCTCAGCTGCAAGATCTTCTGGACTTAAATAGAATATACCTCTATGTTTAGCCAATTGAATGATTGCAGCAATCAATTCATCAGGCGAAAGCTTATTACTAAGTCCTCTAACTCTAATTTCATAGAGATTTGTATAAGATTGATTTCCACTCACACCTAGCGCACTCGACAAAATTTCTTTTAGTCGATCCAATCTATGGCGGCTCCGCCTCATACTTCTACGACTACTTCTAAATCCCCTGCGTGCTACATTCTCTTCTGCCGTACCCTCACGAAATAGTCTTACCCCACTAATTAGGACATTATAATTTTCATCAATAATTGCATAACCAACAGAAGCAACCCCGATATCTAATCCTAGTATATATCCCATATATACCCTCTCCTAACATTCATTAATTGTATTAATACATAAAATCATAACAATCAGAAAATCATTATTTTTTACTCTAGATTTATCATCAGCAACGATCACAAAGTATTAAAACTAGGTGTTTTTTTGCAGGCTTTTAGACAAGTTTTATCATAGCGAAAAATTACAGAGTACTAAAACCCTTGTGATGGGCGTTTAAAGTTAAATGGTGTTTTATCATAGCGAAAAATTACAGAGTACTAAAACGTAAATGCACATGAGGAACTTCCAACCGCAGTTTTATCATAGCGAAAAATTACAGAGTACTAAAACATGCGTGTTGGCTAGTGCAATATGTTTGGCGTTTTATCATAGCGAAAAATTACAGAGTACTAAAACCCATTAACGGCAACCACTCGGCCACCTTCTGTTTTATCATAGCGAAAAATTACAGAGTACAGATCGGAAGAGCACACGTCCGCACTCACCGCACGATCAGCTCTG
>CAJZEE010000016.1 GCA_915066865.1 uncultured Veillonella sp. | reverse complement strand
GGCAGCCAGTGGTAATAGAGTGGTTGTCAGATCATTCAATGCCCTCTTTAGAGGGCCACCACTAGATAAAGACCCTTATAGGGTCAGAGCAAACCACCCGTTCTACGGGTGGTTATGATTTTTTTGTGTGGGAGATACAAGACATATGTTTAGTTATAAGTTTAGGAGGGCATAATGAACCGGTGGGGACATACAAAGCGTACCATAATCCTGTCTAGTGCAGTTGCCTTGTGGCTTAGCGTACCTCTAGTGGTTTGGGCAGATAATGCGACTGTCACTACAGATGTTGTTAATGTGAAAGGCACATGGGCAGAAGAAGAAGCAAAATTGAACTCACAGCAAGTGCAAATCATTACCAAGAAAGAGATTGAAAAGAAACAGGCGAAGTCCGTTGAAGATATTATTTTTACGCAAACAGGCGTATCTAGAACAGTTGATGCTATGGGGCGTGTGGGCGTGTCCATTCGCGGTGCAGAAGCGCGTCACACTCTTATCCTCGTAGATGGTCAACCAGTGCTAGGTGATTTTGATAAGTACTCTGGTGCGGCCGATGAAGTACAACGTTTGGGTACAGAGAACGTAGAGAGAATTGAAGTTATTCAAGGTGCGGCTAGTGCTAAATACGGATCTGATGCAGTAGGTGGTGTAGTTAATATCATCACTAAAAAAGCACAAAAGAAACCATCCGTACAATTTAATGCTGAAGGCTTGCGTCGCAAGAGCGATGGCGATGTATTTCCGTTCCAAAACTTCTTCATTCGTGCCGATTCTGGTCAAATGGGCAAGTTAAAGGTTGGTTTATCAGGTAGTAAACGAGATCTTATGCCTGTTCTAGCATCTGTTAAACGTCGTGCCTCTGGGATGGCCTTTGATTATGCAAAACATAACTTCAAGCCAAATGTACTTCGTTACTATGGTGATGCGGCAGATATCGGTCTTGTAGCGACCTACGAGGCAAATGATAAAAATAAGGTAGAATTGCGACTTAATCGTTACACGGAAGATCTTGTGCGCGATGTTAAGCACTCCGACTCCGACTTAGAGCCACAGCAACACTTCAAACGTACGGCAGATCGTAATACAGCTAACCTGCAATGGTCCTCTAGAGCTGGAAAGAGTGACTGGACTGTAGAAACTAATTACTCTCGTATTAAAGAAAATGATGTAGCGCTCATTAACTATACAGGTCGTTCCGCTTATGAAGGCTCTAATGAGTTGCGTTATATTGATAACATCGATCATCGTCAATTAGATATTCGAGTAAATGCTAATACGCAAGTCAATAAAAATCATTTGCTAAGCTATGGTGTTAGCTATGCTCGTGAAGAAGGTTCTGGTAGTCGCTTAAAGAGTTCTCCTAATACAAGTACGATGTACATTGATCCATGGGATTACGATAAAAGCTTGTTAGTAGACCGCCTTGATCGTCTCGTGCGACGTAAAGGCGATAATAGTGTTAAAGTTTACTCTCACATCCATGACTATAAATTCATTAATTCCGGTGGCGGCATGCCGCAATGGGATATGGATTATGAATACTATGGAGCTGAAACAAAGGCACAAAAGCCGGGCATTACGTACGATGATTATGTGAATTATGGTTTATCGGAAAGCAGACTCAGTGAATGGTCAAGCACATCGCCGAATAATCAGCCCGTAACGGATGAATTTAAGAAGCGATATTATGCTTTAGAAAATCGGTTGAAATCGGAAAATCCTGAAATGGCGGCGCATCGTGCAAATATCGTAGGCGACTATTTTAAATATGGTGAGTCTAACGATCCAGAAATGCGTAAGAAAGCGCCTAAGCTAAATGGTAAGGCTTTCTTGGAAGAGTACCGTAATCGCGACCAACGCTTGACTACTGGTAGTGGTACGATTCGTAAAATAAACGCTTATATTTCTGATACATGGCAAGTCAATAAGAATTTAACATTGTCTCCAATTGTGCGTTTTGATAATAGTAGCTTGTTTGGTTCTAACGTATCTGCATCCTTGGGTATGACATATAACGTTAATGGTAATACACATCGCAGATTTAAAGCCAATGTAGGTACTGGTTATACAGAACCTGGTATGGGCGAATTGTGGTATAACTGGGAAATGTATGCTTCTAACCCTGTAGGGATTGGGGTAGCAAAACTCGGTTGGTACTGGGCTGGCAATCCTAATTTGAAACCAGAAAAATCAGTCAATTTCGACATGAGCTTGGAAGGTGAAAATAAAAATACATATGCACGCGTAGGTGTATTCCATAACCGTATTAAGAACTATATGTCTGTATACTTCACTGGTGATTTTATGGACTTTGCACCATATCTCAAAGGTGATGCGAAATACCAACGTGCACCGGATATGATTTACAGCTTTAAAAATATTGGTAAAGCTGAAATTACAGGGTTACAAGCGGAAGTACAACAAAAATTCGGCAAATATTGGTCTGGTAAATTAGGTTATACATATTTACACGCCATCAACAAAAGCGATCCATCCATGCCACGTCAATTATTGGATAAACCAATGCACAAAGTTGATATTGGCATTACTTATGATAACCCTAAATCCGGTTGGAATGGCTCCATCTGGGGTGATTACTATATCAATATGCTTGATAGTAATACTCTTAATAACGGTGGTAACTACTGGCCAGATATCTTGTCTGGTGATGCAGGCGTTTATAAGAAACAAATGTATGAAAAGAAAACATTTTGCATTTGGAATGTAATGATTCAAAAACGTTTCAATAAAAATGCCATGATGTATTTCGGTATCAACAATATCTTTAACCATCGCGATGATGATCGTGCTACACAAGAACGCGTATACCGCATGGGTGTTAACCTTAAATTTGGTGGTGGTGATAGCAGTAAAACTACGGCCATCGGCAAAACTAAGGATGGTTCAAAAGTTAATGCTACAGGGGTTAATGTAGCTAATGGTGAAGTGGTAAATTCTGAATCTGGTGTACAAAACGTAGCTGATGTAGTTCGTTTAACTGACTTTATTCGTTCTGATTTCGATACCACTAAAGAACGTGGTATTACAATGGTTGGCGACTATAGAGCACGTTGGATGGCACATGATGGTTCTAATAGACCACAATCTCCATTTAGATCGAATTCTGCCATCGGTTCTGCAAAAGCCAATATGTACGATGCTAATCGTCATAGTTTTGAACAACGCTTACGCCTTGGCTTTGATGCTCGACTTAATGAGTTCACAAACCTCAAGGTTATTGGCAGCATGAGTGGTATGAGTGGAGTAGATACAAGCTGGACAAAATCTGCTTCCAAAGGTCTCAACCATCAACGACTTGATACAGTTGATCTTACAAGACGCGTTAAGAAATGGGACGTATCTGTAGGGCGTTTAACTGAGCCTATGGGCGCTAGTGGCTACTGGTTTGGTCAATCTTATGACGGCGTTCGTGCTGTTTGGAATGGACATGATTCTCAAGTTCGTATCGGGGTTGGTACTTTTAAACATAGCACGGGTATTACTGATTCTGCGTATACTCATGCAGAACATAAAGTTATTTACAGACCTCCAACAGCAGCTGAATTGATTGGTATTAATCGTGATGATTATCCATATGATATTGAGAGTGCTACTAAAACTGGTTCTGATGGTGAGAAGAAGACCACAACAGATCCGGCAGCTCCAGATAGTCCAACTGGTATTTATAATTCCACCTATAAAGGTAAGACAGATAGTATCTACTTCTATCAACAGCTCAAAGACTTGCAAGCTGAATACGAAGCTTATAAGGCTACATTAAACCTAAATTGGAGTAATCCAAACCGCGATCAAGAAGTTGAAAAGGCTAATGCTAAGTTAGCAGAAATACAACAAAAACAAGCTCAAGTTATGAGTCGTTTACAAGATATTCTTACAAAAGCGTATCCTACAGAGATGGCTGAGAAGAAATTCTCTCTCGATATTCCATCTGGTGGATATACAATGTACGAAATTACTAATAAGAAAACAGGGGAAAAACTCTATAAGACTGGTGATCTTATGTATAATGTGAACTCTCCGTTATACCCTGAATATCTAAAAGATAAGGCTAAAGGCCTTATCGTACCTACTGATAATAAAGAAGCTTTGTTGAATCCAAAGGGTTATGTTGATAAACATGGTAATGAGATTAATCAATCCATTTCAGAAATTGCTAAATATAATGCAAAAGATAATTGGAGTAATTATAACAATGGTGAGCTTGATGAAGTTTGGGTAAAACAAGCTGATGGTACATTTAAGAAATCTTATGATTACTATGGTCAACCATCAAGTGATTATGAATTCACTGGTTCCTTAGGTGCAAAGACTTACAAATACGATAGTGGTAAATACGTATTTAGTGATTATGATGCTAAAGATGCCATTTACAAAAAGAACTTCACCATGTCCTCTGGTGATTGGGGTGAAGGTGGTTCTTATTATGGTTGGGGCATGCCAAATGCTATGTATAACTATATGTATAATCTTGAAAAGGTTGTACATGACGCAGAGTCTGAAAATAAATTACCACGCGAAGCAATCGGTAAGGTCATTGGCAACTTGATCAGAACAGAAGGTGTAGTTCTTGAAAAAGATACTGTACCAGCTATTGATAAGGCAGCCTTTATTCAATACAAGAAACAAATTGGCTCTCGTTTAGGTTTGCAAGCTTGGTATTTACGCTCCTTTGGCGGTAAAACACATACATATTTAAATGCAAACGGTAACGGTAATGATGAACATAGCTTCTCCAATGTAGCTCATGTGTTTGGTATTGGTGCTAAATATCAACTTGGTGCTAATGCAGCTGTTACAGTTGATTATGGTCAAAACCGTTCTAACTTAGGACGTTACCTCAATGGTAATACCGTATATCAACATGAACGTGGCACAGCAGACTTTACTCTAAAAGGTCATCAAATGGGCGGCACACCACACTTCTGGATGGCTCGTCTAGATATTGGACGTGCTGATCTAGATGTTCCGAAATCTTGGAATGCGTTCATCGATTACAAATACTTTGAACATGGCTCCTTCTTCGGTGGTAATGGTACGGGTGCAGTACCTGATCGTTATTTAGATGGTGTTCGCAGCTTTACATTTGGTGCCGGCTATGTACCGCGCAAGGACTTGCTCCTTGAAGCATTCTATACTTTCGATGCGAAGGGCACTAATAAACGAGACACTTTATATGGTAGTGAAAGCTTTAAGTTAGGCGATTATACAAGAATTCAAGGGACCTACAGGTTCTAATGTTCAGTCTGTAAACAGACAGAAAGGTTACAAATATGGAAAATTTAAATTATGTCATTCACTTATTTCATAGTGGCGGGTATGTAATGTATCCATTGTTACTCTTGTCTTTCATGGTTATCGCTATAGCTGCAGAACGTGCTTTCTTCTATCGTAAGTATGCAGGCAAAACATTTGTTGTAACTCATGCAGTAAATGAATTCGCAAAACTACAACGTTGGGATGAAATCGATAAAGTAATTAAAGAGAACCCTTCTATTGCAAGTCGTATTGCAGAAGCAGGTTTAAAAAATGATTCTAGCGAAGAAGCAATGAAGACCGCTTTTGCTGATCAAATGGGGGTTGATGCAGTTGGTTTCCGAAAATATATGGACTACTTAAGTGCAACAGTTACAATTTCTCCATTATTGGGCTTGCTTGGTACAGTAACAGGTATGATTGGCTCTTTCAGTATCCTTGACTCCGGTGCGGGTGCATCTGCCATTACTGGTGGTGTAGGTGAGGCGCTTATTGCGACAGCATCTGGCTTATGTGTGGCCATAATGGCATTTATCGTTTACACAATTTTTAGTCATCGTTTGGACTCCATTATTAACCAAATTGAAAATATGTGTGTAAATATAGTTACAGCTAAACGAGAAGGGTGGAAATAGTTATGAACTTGCAAAGCTTTCGTATGAAAACTAAGCCGGAATTCATGATCATTCCAATGATTGATATCATTTTCTTCTTGTTGGTATTCTTCATGATGAACAGCTTGCAAACAGTGGCTCAAAAAGCCTTGTCTGTACAATTACCACAGGCTACTAGTGCTTCTGCACCAGCTCAATTACCAGTGGTTTTAACATTAGATGCGGAGGGTCATATTACGATTGATAACAAGCCAATGAGCATTGACGATGCTGAGGCAATGGTAAAACAACGTATCCAAGAAAACCCTAATGCTAGTGTTATCTTACAAGCCGATAAACGAGCGGCTCATGGTCAAGTAGTAGCGATTATGGACATGTTAAAACAATCTGGCGTTAAACGCTTAGCTATTGCAGCTGAACAGAAAGGATAACTATGGGACTAGGCATATCATGGAAAAAAGCAGCCATTATATCCGCCGTAGTTCATCTTATTGCTCTCTTTATTGCTGTAATCTTTTTTGTAGTGGTTCCAGCCATTCAAGAAATGGATACCTATGAAATCGACCTCACACAAAGTGTGCTCGATGATGGTGGCAGTGGACATGCTGGTGGTGGCGGAGGTAACAGAGCAGATCTGTTCCCAAAACCATTGTCAGCAGATGAAGTAGCGGCAAGAACAAAGGCTGTTGTAGCAAATGTTGAACCATCTACAGCAACAGATATTCCTGATGCAGTAGATGTGGCAGCTAAAGCAAGTGAAAATAAAGGCAATACATCCGGTGATAATTCCGCTGTTGGTGGCACAGGCCCTGGATCAGGTGGCGGTTCTGGTGGCGGTCATGGTACCGGTGAAGGTACTGGCGTTGGTGATGGTAGAGGCCATGGTACTGGTACAGGTGATGGTACCGGTGAAGGTGATGGTCATGGTACAGGTAAAGCAGCGTTCAATGTAGAGGGCTTTTATGCAGCTGTAGATAGCCAAAAACAAATTCCTTATGCGGCTATTAAGCGTAAAATGAACGTAGATGTTACAATTAATGTAATGGCTAAATTAGATACTAATGGTAATTTAATAGACGTATATCCAACTAGTGGTGGGGATGAAATATTTGTAGAAGCGGCTCTTGATGCAGTGCGACGAGCGACTCCGTATCCAAATGAAACAGGGGATATACAACCAGTAGAAGTTCCTGTACACTTTGTAGTACAGGCCGATGGCGAAGATGAAGAAGAATAAATATATCTAAGTAATAAAGGAGATAAATATGAAATCTATTATTTTATATTCTTCCCTTACGGGAAATACTAAAAGTGTAGCGGAAGCAATGGCTTCCGTTATGCCTGAGGGAACACCTTGCGTTCCTGTAAAAGATGCACCTGAAAATTTAGCTGATTATGATACAGTATTCGTAGGTTTCTGGGTGGATCGAGGCACAGCGAATAAAGAAGCGGCAAAATTGATTGAAACTTTAAAAAATCCTAATGTAGTATTCTTTGCTACATTAGGTATGTATGCTGATTCTGATCATGCTCGTGAAAGTATCGAAAAAGCATCTGAATTATTGCCTAACAAAGAAGCTCTTGTAGACGGCTTCGTATGCCAAGGTAAAATCGATCCTAAAGTAATCGAAATGATGTATAAAATGTTCCCCCCTGGATCTGCACATGGTCAAAGCCCAGAACGCGATGCGTTACATAAAGCGGCGGAAACTCATCCAGATGAACAAGACTTTGCAAATGCAAAAGAATTTACAAAATCTGTACTTGCAAAGTTGCAAGCCTAATTTCTGAAAGGGGATTGGAGTATGAGTTTAGCAAGTTTCTTTGAATCCATTCCGGAGAAACAACGCAATCTACAACTAGGTTTAGAATGCGATAATCCGATGAGTGGTGCATTTCCTCATAAACGTGTTGTACATGCAGGTCTCAATGGTACGCTCGTTTCTCCAAAAGAAACACAAGCCGTTTGGGATTCGTTAATGAATGGCACTCCTAAAAAGGGCGAAATGCAATGCGCTTACATTCATATTCCGTTTTGTAAGACAAAATGCACATATTGTGGCTTCTTCCAAAACGGTACGAGTCAAAGTGTTGAAGACCAATATATTGATGGTCTTATCAGTGAATTAAAGCTCGCTAGTGAGCGTTCGAGATTAAAAGATGGTTTGATCCATGCCGTATTTATCGGCGGTGGCACACCAACATCTTTATTACCTACAAATTCTGAAAGATTGCTCAAAGCAATTAAAGTGTACTTGCCGTTGGCAAACGATTATGAGCTTACCTTAGAAGGTCGTATTCACGATTTGATTCCTGAAAATCTTGAAGTTTGGATGGCAAACGGCGTCAATCGTATGTCCATTGGCGTGCAATCTTTCAATACAGAAGTACGTCAAATGGTAGGCCGTTTAGATACGAAAGAAACCGTATTAGAACGTCTAGCTGCTTTGAAAGCTTATGGTCAATGTTCTGTTGTTATTGACTTGATCTATGGTTTACCTGGTCAAACTATGGAGGTGTGGGAACAAGATTTAGCAGATTTGGTAAGCTCTGGCGTAGATGGTGCGGACTTATATCAATTAAATGTATTTGATGGTAGTGATCTCAATAAAGACATTACAAACGGCAAAGTTCCAGCTGCAGCCACAACAGCGATGCAAGGGGATATGTTTGAATTTGGTCGTAAATACCTTGATGAACGTTCCTATCGTCGATTGAGTGCCGCTCACTGGAGTGCTAATAACCGTGAACGTAGCTTGTATAACACTTTAGCTAAATCGGGCGTTCCAATGTTCCCATTTGGTAGTGGTGCAGGTGGTAACGTCGACGGTTATGGGATGATGTTACATCGTGCATTAAAACCATACGAAGATATGGTTACCCGCGGTGAAAAACCATTTATGGCCCTTATGAAACAAAGTGATTTACAACCTATCGTAAACCGAGTAGTAAGTCAATTAGAACAAGGATTCCTCAATATTATGAGCTTAGTAAAAATGGATTCCAGATTAGATGAATTGAACTGGCTCTATAAATTATGGGAAAAACGAGGTCTTGTTGCCTATAATGGATTGCTTTATAAATTGACTGATGCAGGTGAATTCTGGACTGTAAACCTTACGCAAAGTACATTAGAAGCTGTTGAATATATCATGACTGGTAAGAATTCCTTCGCTATAGAAGCAGTAGCAGCACAAGATACAAAAACAACTTCTAAAGACAATCCTAATCAAGAGGTACGTGGCATTGGTCAAGGTAAAGCTAATATTTCTGTGCCAACTGATGAAGATTCTGAAGCCCAACGTAAAGAAGCTCTCATTGCTAAGGCGAAAGCTGAAATTGCAAAGAGCGGTGCTTCTGGGGAAGCAGCAGAACGAATGGTACTAGCTATGTACAATTTGAGTGCTGATGAGATTGAATATATGATGGAGCGTATGATGTCTTAAACTGTTATGTTACACCTCAATTCTAACAACCTCTTCCAATAACCAACATATATTATACAAGACATATTACGTGACATATACGTACTATTTGTAGTACAAAGTAGCCCCAGACTTCGGTCTGGGGTTTACTTTTTATAGAGCGAAAGGTATTCTGTAGGTATAAGACTTACATGACTTTAAAAAGTATAACAATAGATGTATAAGAATAGATGTATAAGTCTATAAGGACAATAAAAAACAAATTGTTGTTAAAGTCATAAACCCATAAGTAAGATAGTGAATCTATAAGATGTGAAGTGATATGGCTTGTATAGCTAATAAAAGGTTTAGGAGGTTAGTATGAGTACATTTCCTCAAAAAAATATAGATATCGTAGGCATCGGTGCTAGTACATTAGACCGTTTTATAGTTGTGGATCATTATCCAACGGGCCGTGAGGTACAGCAAGTCGTATCGTCTACTACCGATGGTGGTGGACCAGTGGCTACAGCACTAGCGGTGGCCGGAAAATATGGTGCTTGTACGGCTATGATTGATAGTATCGGTGACGATATGGTAGGTCGTCACATATTAGATGACTTTGAAAAATACAATGTTAATACAAATGCAATTCAAGTTGAAAGAGGTGCTAAGAGTGGTGTTGCCACAATTCTTGTAAAACAAAGCACTGGTGAGCGTGCTGTATTTTTTGAACGATCTACTGCAACTGAGCCCGATTTTTTAGAGGTTCATAAGCAATTGATAGAAGACGCTTATATTTTGCATATTAATGGTCGACATCGCCAACTCATGCGTTCTGCTATGGCTGTAGCGAAAGAGGCAGGGACTATCATTTCTTTAGATGGTGGTGCTCAGCGTTACGATGAAGATATGAAGGCTATTACAGAAGATAGTCATATTGTTATCGTAGCTCGCGACTATGCTGAAAAATATACGGGCGCAACTAATTTAGAAGATGCTTGTCGTATCATTCATGACCGTGGTGCTTTAATTGCAGGTGTTACGGATGGGGCTAATGGTAGCTATTTTGTATGGCCTAATGGTACAGCGTATCGTTGTGAGCCATTCCCGCAGAAAAGTATAGTAGATACTACGGGGGCAGGGGATAGCTTTCATGGTGCTTTTTTAGCTAATTTAGCACATATAATTAATCATATGAAGGGACAAGAAACGATTTCAACGAGTAAGTCTCACGGTGCATCTATACGTGCTGTAGAGTTGATCAAACATTGTGCGCACTCCGATTTAGAGAAGGCCGCTATTTTTGCATCTGCGGTAGCTTCTTTAAATACACAAGGCATAGGCGGGCGAAGTCCACTACCAACGTTACAGTCAGTGCAGGAACTTATAGGATAGGACTACGGTTATGTGGCAAAATATTTCAAAAAATCAAGTTCAGCAATATATGCAACAAAATCCTTATCGTCTATTAGCCCTTAGCTTTTTGGCTGCCATGACTATAGGGACGATATTACTTATGTTGCCCATATCAAATGCTCAAAGCAATAGTACAACGCTTGTGGATGCAGCTTTTACCGCAGTATCTTGTGTTTCTGTAACAGGCTTGACGACAGTAGATACCTATTATCATTGGTCCTTGTTTGGCAAAATCGTCATGGTAATCCTTATCCAATTAGGTGGATTGGGGATTGTTTCGTTTACCACTATTATTGCTCTAGTATTAGGGCGACGGGTAGGTCTAAAAAATCGCGTGCTTTTGTCAGAGGATGTAGGGCAAGATGGCATGAAAGGGCTTCTACATATTACGAAGAAACTAACTATTTATACCTTCTGTGTTGAAATTATTGGTGGTATTATCTATACTATTCAGCTATATCCCTATATTGGTGATGCTGCTTTATATACGGGGATTATGCAATCTATTTCCAGCTTTTGTAACGCAGGATTTATATTCTTTGATAATGATCTACCTTATGCCATGGTGGGCGATGTATTATTTAATATAAATACAATGGCCCTTATTGTAATAGGTGGTTTCGGATATCTCGCAACCTTTGATATTTGGTCGCATCGCAAGCTACGACGTTTTGTAGATTTAAAACTACACACAAAAATAATGTTAGTTGGCACAACGGCGCTCATCCTTTTAGGGACTATTATTTTCTTGGCGGTTGAGTGGGCGAATCCCAAAACTTTTGGTCCTTTACCTATATGGAATAAGGTCATGGCTGCTCTATTTCAATCGATTACACCTCGTACAGCAGGTATTGCTACTGTAGATTATAATGATTTACATCCAATTACCTTGTTTATTACCATCATTTTTATGTTTATTGGGGCAGGTCCAAACTCCACAGGGGGCGGTGTTAAGATTAGTACCATTGCTGTCGCTTTTCTAGCATCGCGTACATTATTTAATAACCGTCCTGATACAGAGGTTTTTGAACGTCGCATATCGTTGGTTACTGTACTTAAGGCAAATGGGATAATCTTTTTATCGATCCTTCTTGTTTTGCTTGCTACTTGTTATTTGGCTTGGGATGAGCCGTATAACTTTATTCGACTACTTTTTGAGGTAACCTCTGCCTTTGGGACCGTAGGTCTTACAACGGGTATTACACCTGATTTATCTGAAAGTAGTAAATGGGTGTTGATGCTTGTCATGTTTACGGGTCGTGTAGGGGTTATGACTGTTATTGGTACTTGGGCGTTAAGAACGGCACCGACTAAACCAATTAGCTATGCAGAAGAGCGTGTATTGTTATAAAAACAGATTAGATTGAATATAAAAGGGGGCATATATGAAACATAAAACGATAGCAGTAATAGGTCTTGGTCAATTTGGTGGCACTGTTGCCAAGATGTTAGCTTCCATGGATCATGAGGTATTAGGTGTAGATATTGATCCAGAAGTTGTACAGAAAATTTCACCATTTATAACACATGCTATAGTTGCAGATACAACTGATGAAGAGGCAATCAAAGCATTGGCGCTAAGCCAGTTTGATATGGTTGTTGTGGCTATAGGTGGCAATCTTCAAGCTAATTTAATGACAGCTATGCTTCTTAAAGAGTTAGATGCACCTAAAATTGTGGCTAAGGCTGAAAATAATATACAAGGTAAAATGCTTCATAAAATAGGTGTAGATCAAGTGATTTACCCTGAATATGATATGGCATTACGCCTTGTACAATTTTTAACTAGAGATCATGTAATGGATTATTTGCAACTATCTAAAAATATTAGTCTCATAGAAGTTAAAGTACCGTCATTCTTGGTGGGGGCTAATTTAAAGGACTCCAATCTGCGTGAGAAATATAATCTTAATGCAGTAGGCATAAGACGCGGTGAGGATTTAGAAGTTCCACCAAACCCGATTACCATTCTCGGTGAAGATGATAAATTATTAGTCATTGGGAATAATTCTGATTTAGATGCATTAACGGAGTAGTATGTATACGAAAGATATATAACTACATCGAAAAAATATGATATAATGAGATAGAATTCAGTATAGGCCATACGTATTCGTATGGCCTTTTAATATAGAAATGAAGGTTATTATGACAGAGGAACAATATATAACGGCGCTGACCAATAACCCACATGGGATTCGAAATATTCCAAATCCTACAGAAGCTATGCAACTTACATGTGTGGGACAAAACGGCATGTTGTTACAATATATTAAAGAACCTACTCAAAAGGTGATTGAAACGGCGCTTTTACAAGCACCACGGGCCATACAGTTCGTAGAGCATCCTAGTGAAGAGTTGTTGAGTGCTTTGGTAGAAAAGGACTGGGCGGTTTTAGAATACATCAGCGATCCGTCTGATACATTAATTCAAAGCGCGTTAGCTCAATCAGGCTGGGCTATTCGCTATATTGCAAACCCATCTGAAGAATTGCAATTAGAAGCGGTGAAGGCGAATTATGATGCCTTACAATATATCAATGCCCCAAGCGAGGTTGTGCAGTTACAAGCCGTGCAAGAGAGTTACTTAGCCTTGCGCTACATTGATGAGCCTAGCGTAGCTGTACTAGAAGCGGCAGTAAAGCAAGATCCACAGGCAATGCGGCAGATTACAACCCTCACTAAGGACTTGGCCTTGCATCTATTTAAGGTAAGTGCGGCTATTGTCGGTTATATACCTAATACATTGGGTGTTACAGTAGACGAAATCAAAGCTATAATTGTAGATGCTATTTCCAGCGATACAGTTGATGAAGACTATATACGCGAGTTAATCAACAATAAAGCTATCGGTGGACGTCAATCAAAATGGCCTATTGATATATTGTCACTTATTGATATGTATGGTACTAGAGCTGTTAAGAAAATCGCAGTTAGCGAATATTTGAAATATTAGAATGGAGATACAATGAACTTTATAGATACAATGGCAAGCGTTGAATTAGTGCTTGCCGCTAATCAAGTGCCCTTGCTCGTCGGTGAAACGGGCATTGGTAAAACCTCTCTCGCAGCGCGCGTAGCAGATGTACACGACTGGGAACTCGTTACTATCGATGGTAACCTTTTGAAAGAAGGTGAGATCGGCGGTTTGCCAACTGTGGAAATGGTGGTTCACACCGATGGTCACGGCAACACACGAAATGTGAAAACTACGGTGTACGCTGTGCATCATACATTGGAACATGTGGCACAGGCTGTAGACCAAGGCCGCCATGTATTACTGTTTATCGATGAAATTAACCGTGCGGAACATGCGGTGCAACAAGAGTTGATGAACCTTATCTTAAACCGTGAAATCAATGGTTTCTCCTTAAGTGATCAAGTGCGCATTATCGCTGCTATGAACCCTGAAGATTCCTTTGATTACCAAACGATTGACATGGACCCGGCACAACAAAACCGTTTCGTATGGCTTTACATGAATGCTGATTATATGCAATGGATTGATTGGGCTATTGGTGCAGGTATTGAAGAAAAGGTTATTGAATTCATTTCTTCTTATCCAGAATATTTAAATCAACGTCACGAAGACGATATCGATGCTACTCCTCGTTCCTTTGAACGCGTGTCCGGTCTATATAGGATTTATAAAAACCAAGAGGGAACAAGCTATAGCCGAGACGTATTTATGAATGTTATCCGTGGTAACGTAGGCAAACTCATTGCTGAGGCTTTCGTAAATTTCATCGAGTCTGACCAAGAACCTCTTATTACCTTTGATGATGTTTTGGTGGCGGTTCAAAAACCAGGTGCTATTATGTCTATGGCTGAGCAGGTTAAAGGTGAAAGCCCGACTCGTCTATATGTAGCGGCAAAAAATATGTTGCATCGTTTAAACCACAATAGTAATGCAGAGGAAATTCATCATTTTGTGGAATTCTTAACATTATATCCAGGAGACTTACGGATAGCTGTTATGAAAGATCTTCGTAACACTTATGAGCGCGTATACGCTTATGCGATTGAAGATGACTTGTTCGTCGATACTTTCTTTGAAGCACAAAAATAATTCTATGTGAGTAGTCAGTTGAATCGAAGCTGTCTATATAGATAACCGATTTTAGTAAATTATTAGTTATGAGACTAATTGATATATAGAACATGATATAAATAAAATCAGATGTTTAACGAAAAGGAGGTGGAATGATGCAACGAAATTTAGATAAGGACGATATTCGCGACGCCTCTGACTTATTGACGCACATCGATGGTTGGGAAAAGACTGGCTCGTATGATAACGATGCCATCGAGGCTCTTGATCGATGGCATGCGAAACGAGAACGTATCCATCGTGAAGCAGAGGCTTTATATACGCAAATCTATGCTACCTATGAGGCCTATGTTGATACCTATGAAGAGCAGCATCATAATGTTCAGCCAGAACGCATAGCGGCAGACCTTATGAACCATAATATGTCGGATAGCCATATTGGTACTATCGGGCGTGCTCTTGAAGACGTACAAGTGGAGGGGACAGATTTCGCCGTCATGCAGCAAGCCGTTATGACGCCTGCCTATGAGCAACGGTTGTGGAATATTTTGCATGATGTGAATAGCTTACTCTTTGAAGAGGACCAATTCTTTGGTTATTTCTATTTACAAATGGCTCATCGCATTCGCTTTGACATGACCAGTGCTTTTGGCATTAACCTAAAACAAGGTGGTTATGTACTCTATGTAAATCCTTTTATCTTATTACGCCAACCGCCAGATGTGATGAAGGATGGCATTAAGCGTGAAGTTCTTCATATCATTTCTGCTCATTTGATGCGGGTAAAAGCACTGAGCCAAGGCTTTCACAAAACAGCAGTCCATATGGCTATGGACATGGTCGTAAATGATTACCTTGAACATGTGGACCGTGATGCGGTAACGGTGGCCAATGTAAATACGCGCTTTGGTTTGTTATTAAAGCGTTTCCGTACCATTGAATACTATGCGAAGGCTATTGATAAGGTTATGAAAGAAAAACCAGACCTTTTTGTGCCTATCGATAACGCAGATACAGCGGTTGCTATGGAGTTTGACCCTCAAACCAGCCATGATATTTGGGATGAATCCGATTCTATTGATACAGATACGATGGACCAAATCACGGAGCGCTATATCAACGAAGCCTCAAAGGGTGATATGGAAGGCTATGTGAAAAGCCTTATCGATACATTTCAAAAAACACGCCGCGCCTTGCCTTGGTATTTCTACCTTAAAAAGCTAATGGGCAAGGTAGCGAGTGGATACAAAAAAACGACGATGCGTCGTAATCGTCGCCAACCTGAGCGTTTGGAATTATCTGGTACATTACGTCAACATAAGGCAAATGTATGGGTAGCTCTCGACATGAGCGGTAGTATAACTGATGTGGAGTTTACAAATGCTTTAGAGCAAGTGCTACAAATCGTGCATGCTTATAACCATCGTATTACTGTTGTAGAATGTGATAATGAAGTACGCCGCACCTATACGATGAAATCTGTAAAAGATGTAAAACCTCGCCTCGATGTGCGTGGTGCTACAGCCTTTACCCCTGTATTCTCTATGGCTAATCAAAACCGTGTAGATTTACTTGTATACTTTACAGATGGCAAAGGGGAAGAGCGACTCCGAGAGGCTCCAAGAGGCTATAAGGTGCTGTGGGTATTGACCGGTGAGAATCCACAATTATCTTTGCATAACCCGTACGGCATGGTTCGTGAACTCGGTTATGTGGGGATTGATGAGACTCAGGATATTGATGAGTTTGTACGTATGGCTAACCGCGGAGGCTTTTCTATGGCTAATCAAGAGATTTAGTCTATTAGGTCCCAAGTTTTTTATAGGTCTGATCTTGAACCAAGACGGTATACAAAAAAGACGCAATCCAGTGGATTGCGTCTTTTTTAGGTCTGTGGATTTTTATTAGCTGTTAAGCTCAATAGAGGAACCTGGATCGATAATGAGTGCTGTTTGGTTATACTTGCCTTCTACAAGGCTTGTAAATACACCTGGTTCACGGTCGATAACGGGCCATGTTTTGTAGTGAATTGGAATGGAAATACGTGCTTTTACATAAGAAGCAGCAAGGGCTGCATCTTCAACCCCCATTGTGTAATTATCACCGATAGGAAGAAGGGCGTAATCGATTTCACCAAAGCGATTTAATAATTTCATATCGCTAAAGAGTGCTGTATCACCAGCGAAGTATAGGATATCTCCATAGAAATCTACGATACAACCTGCAGCGTGACCGCCAGGGATGCCAGAGCCGTGGAAGGCAGGAACCATTCGAACAGAACCGAATTCAAAGTCGAACTTACCACCTAAATGCATGGCGTGTGTACGGCAACCGGCAGCAGCTGCTTTACCCGCTACCTCAGCAGTAGAGATAACGAGGGCGTCATTTGCTTTGGCAATAAAATCTGTGTCTCCATAGTGATCATCATGGCCATGACTGACAAAGATATATTGGCATTTAATATCTTCTTTTTTAGCGATATCCCATGTATTACCGGTCAAGAATGGGTCGAAAATCATGGATACATCGCCACGTGTGAGCATAAAGCAAGCGTGACCAAAATAAGTTAGTTTTGTTTTCATAGGAACACTTCCTTCCTTGTACATACAATTCTTAATTCTATTGTATAATATAATAAATGAAAATAAAACTATTGGTGATAATTTATACATAATTAGTAAGGATATATTATGGATTTAACACATTTTGATCAAGATGGAAATGCTTGGATGGTAGATGTATCAGATAAGGATATTACAACTCGTACTGCTGTGGCAGAAGGCTTTATTACTATTAATGATGCAATTTATGAACGCATTGCGGCGGGAACAATAAAAAAAGGGGATGTTCTTAGTGTGGCTCAATTGGCAGCTATTATGGGGGCGAAACAGACGAGTAATCTAATTCCACTTTGTCATCCATTGGCATTAACTAAGGTAGAGGTGCATTGTACTCTTGTTGATGGTGAAAGTCCAGCCTGTACGGATGCTACACATAATAGAGCTGTTAAAGTTCATGCTACCGTAAAAACGACAGGAAAGACAGGTGTTGAAATGGAGGCACTTACGGCGGTTCAAGTAGGACTTTTAACAGTCTACGATATGTGTAAAGCTATTGATAAGGGGATGATTATAGGCCCTACATATCTTGTAGAAAAAGAAGGCGGGAAAAGTGGACATTTTGTCCGTTCCTTTGTAAAATAATATAGATATAAAGAATAGGGGATTGAAAATGGAAATAGTACTTTATGAGCCTGAAATTCCAGGCAATACAGGAAATATAGCGCGTTTATGCGCCGCCAATCATATGACCTTACATCTGATCAAACCCCTTGGCTTTTCTATTGATGACAAGCATGTAAAACGTGCTGGCCTTGATTACTGGCACTTGGTAGATGTACAGGTACATGAAAATATTCAAGAATTATATGAGAAATATCCTGATCGTAGATATTTCTATGCCACTACCAAAGCAAAGCATACTCATTCCGAGGTGAAATATGAAATCGGTGATATGCTCGTTTTTGGCCCTGAAACAAGAGGATTGCCTGAAAGTTTATTAGAGGGGAAAGAGGATACATGCATTCGTATACCCATGGTAGATGAAGCACGCTCTCTAAACTTATCTAATGCGGTGGCAATCATAGCTTATGAAGGTATGCGTCAACTTGATTATCCAGACCTTAAGGCTGAAGGCAATTGGATTCAATCTAAATAAATAGACTTTCATAATTGAGAAATATATTATACGTATGTGTTAGAAGATCTACCAAATCTATATGACCGGTAGCGATTTTAACGGTGTTGTTTGGAGGAGGATATTATGAACTATGATAAAGCTCATGATTTAGCTCACGCAATGCGTGAATCTGAAGAGTACAAAGAGTTAATGGCTGCTCAGGAAGCAGTGAAAGCAGATGCAGTAGCAACGGGTTTGGTTCGCACATTTATGGCTCAACAAATGCAATGGGAATATGCTAAGTTGTCTGGTGCTCCAGAAGCGGATGAGTTGCAAAAGAAACAAGAGGAATTGATGCCTCAAATTCAAGAAAATGCTGCAGCGGCTGCTTATTTGCAAGCGCAAATGCGTTGGAGCCAGATTTCTAATGATATTTATAAAATCATTAGCGAACCAATCACTGAGGGGATGAAAGTGTTAGATCATGGCGAACAACAACCAAAACATTAAGGTATTACAAACAGCTTTATTAGAAAAATTACCAAGTACACGTGTACGAGAGCAGGAGCTTCTTTGTCATCATACGACATTCAAAATTGGAGGACCTGCGGACTTATTTATTGAACCTACTACGATGGCAGAACTTAGTTTTACACTTCGTACCATTCACGAATTAGATGTGCCTGTAACTATTATTGGTTGTGGATCTAATATTTTAGTGAAAGACGGAGGTATCCGTGGCGCTGTCGTATCAGTTCGACATATGACCCAAATCATGGATTGTAACGAAAATACATTGTGCATCGGTTCCGGGTATATGTTAAAGGATGCTTCTGAATTTGCTTGGGAGAATAGTTTATCTGGTCTTGAATTTGCCATTGGTATTCCAGGCACACTTGGTGGTGCCGTATTTATGAATGCAGGTGCTTATGATGGGGAAATGAGCCATGTAGTTACTGCAGTGAGAGCCGTAGATTTCCAAGGAAATATTAAAGAGTATGATGCATCTCACTTGGACTTTGCTTATCGTCATAGTGTATTCCACGATAATCATGAAGTTATTGGGGAAGTCATTATGACACTCAAACCAGGCGACAAGGATGCCATCAAGGCACGTATGGATGAGTTAACAGAAAAACGTGAATCAAAGCAACCTTTGGAATATGCCAGTGCAGGTTCAACCTTTAAGCGCCCACCAGGGTACTTTGCAGGTACATTGATTGAACAAACAGGCCTAAAAGGTTTGTCTGTAGGTGATGCGCAAGTATCTCATAAGCATGCTGGCTTCGTAATCAATACAGGTAGTGCAAGTGCGAAGGATGTACTTGACCTGATTAGTGAGGTACAACGTCGTGTGTATGATCAACACGGTGTACATCTCGAACCAGAAGTACGCATGATTGGTGAAGATTAATACAAATTAAATACTAATATAAGATTTCTTATGTAATGTTACTCTTTTAAGGATGACGGATTCATAAGAAATCTTTTTTTATAGTTTTTAAAAGAGTATGATAGGTTTATAGTTAGTTCATATTTTGGAGGCGATGATATGAATACTTTGTTGGCCCAGGAGATTTATGATAAAGCGCTAGCGTGTGGGTATGACAGTTGTGGTATAGTGCCTCTTGATGCACTTGATTTTTATAAAGAACGGTTGATAAAGCGTTTAGAAGATGTACCTGAAAGTAAAGAGGTATATGCGCATAGTAAAGATTTTTTAGCATTAAAAGAAAAGTATCCTTGGGCACAATCCATAGTGGTTTGTACTGAATATTTTGGTGATTATAAGTTTCCTGTATCTCTTCGAAAGCGATATGCAAAAGGGTTGTTATTATCTTTGTCAAATATTCCTCACAGTGATGAGTTTAAACGACGGCAATCTTTTGAAGTCTGGCTTGGTGAAAATAGAATACGATATATTGGCGGTGAAACGGCGAAACCTGCCGGAATTATTCCTTTACGGCCCGCTTCGGTAGCAGCTGGTTTAGGCATTTATCGAAAAAATAATTTTTTTTATGGCCCTAAAGGTTCTAGCTATGAACTGGTAGGCTATTTAATTGATGCGCCCTGTGAGTATATTCAACAGTTAGAGATACCACCATGTCCGGATTCTTGTAATTTATGTCAGCAAGGGTGTAGGACAAAATCCTTATCTGCACCGTTTACTATGAATCCGTTAACCTGTGTATCTTTTATTAATACATTCGGTGATGGTAAGTTACCGGATGGTGTCACAGATGATATGCTGGAGGCGTGGATATTAGGTTGTGATAATTGCCAAGACTGCTGTCCGTTTAATAAAAATTATGATTGGAGTATAGGTAAAGATTATCCTGGGCTTGATGCATTAGAACTTATACTACAGCCAGAATATATTTTGAAAGCCTCTGATGAGGAAATTATAAAAAAGCTGATTCCTAAATTCTGTTTCCATTTAACAGATAAACAAATTCCGTTGTTGCGTAAATCTGCTAAGCGGGCGATAGCGCGTAAATAGGTTTTTGTCCTAAGATGAGTCAAAAGTATAATCGAATGTTGAAATTGCCATGATTAGAATAGGTGTACTATTTTGACTTTTTTCTATAGACTGCGTTATAATTAACTGTTGCCATTTTTGGAAAATATACCTACATAGCTACTTTCACAGAGGCTATGTGATATAGAATATACTGAAAGAATTAAAGGGAGGATCTTATGATTCGCGAAAATCTTCGTAATGTAGCGATTATCGCCCACGTTGACCATGGTAAAACTACTTTGGTGGACGCATTATTAAAACAAAGCCATGTGTTCCGTGAGAATGAAAAGGTAGCAGAACGCGTAATGGACTCCAACGACTTGGAACGTGAACGCGGTATTACTATTTTGTCTAAAAATACTGCTGTTATGCATGATGGCATCAAAATCAACATCGTTGATACTCCAGGCCATGCTGACTTCGGCGGCGAAGTGGAACGCGTACTTAACATGGTTGATGGCGTATTGCTTCTCGTAGATGCTTACGAAGGTCCAATGCCTCAAACTAAATACGTTTTGCGTAAAGCATTAGAGCAAAAATTGAAACCAATCGTAGTTATCAATAAAATCGACCGTCCTGACCAACGTGTTAAAGAGGTTGAGGATGAAGTCCTTGAATTGTTTATGGAGCTTGAAGCTGATGATGATCAACTCGACTTCCCTGTGGTTTACGCATCTGCTCGGTCCGGTGTGTCCAAAACCAACTGGGATGATGAAGCTGTAAACATGGAACCGTTGTTCAAAACATTGATTGATGAGATTCCGGCACCACAAGGTGATATGGAAGGCCCTCTTCAATTCATGGTAACTACACTTGATTACGATAACTTCATTGGTAAAATCGCCGTAGGTCGTATCGTTCGCGGTAAAATGAAAACTAACCAACAAGTGGCAATCATGAACGGTGAAAGCACTCGTAAAGCGAAAATCGGTCGTGTGTACACATACAATGGTTTGAATCGCGTTGAAACTGACGAAGCTGAAATGGGTGATATCATTGCTTTTGCAGGTATCGACGATATTAACATCGGCGAAACAGTAGCGGATGCTGAAAATCCTGAAGCATTACCATCCATCTCCATCGACGAACCAACATTGTCTATGGTGTTTTCCGTAAATAACTCTCCATTCGCAGGCCGCGAAGGTGAATTTGTTACATCCCGTCACTTGCGTGATCGTTTGTTCCGTGAAGTAGAAACTAACGTTTCTATGAAAGTAGAAGAAACTGATTCTGCAGATGCGTTCAAAGTATCTGGTCGTGGTGAATTGCATTTGGCAGTATTGATTGAAACTATGCGTCGTGAAGGCTACGAATTACAAGTAGGTAAACCTCGTGTAATTTTCAAAACTATTAACGACCAATTGTGTGAACCGCTCGAAGCATTGACCATCGACGTACCTCAGGAATTTATGGGTACCGTAATGGAAAATCTCGGTCAACGTAAAGCTGAGTTGACTAATATGGTTGAATTGGCCGGTTATCTTCGTATGGAATTCGTAGTTCCGGCTCGTGGCTTGATCGGTTTCCGTGCACAATTCTTAACAGCTACAAAAGGTAATGGCATCATGAACCATGTATTCCATGGTTATGCACCATATAAAGGTGAAATTCCTTCCCGTACACGTGGTGCTTTGGTAGCATTCGAAAATGGCGAAACTACTCCATATGGTTTGAACTCCGTTCAAGATCGTGGTACATTGTTCGTTGGCCCTAACCAAGACGTGTATGCAGGCCAAGTTATTGGTGAAAATACACGTGAACTTGATATGGATGTTAACCCATGTAAGAAAAAACATGTTACCAACATGCGTTCCAGTTCCTCTGATGAAGCGGTACGCTTGACTCCACCTCGTATCTTCTCCTTGGAACAAGCTCTTGAGTGGATCAACGATGATGAACTTGTTGAAGTGACACCTGAAAGCATTCGTATGCGTAAAACGATTCTTGATCGTAACGCACGTGCGAAAGCAGCAAAGAATAAAAAATAATATCTTATGCAGATATATAAAGGCGCTCCTTAAGGAGCGCCTTTTTTATCTAATCTATAAGTATTTATCTAACATATTCTTACAAGTCATATATTCATGAAAATAGGTGATAATTTTATCATTTATGATTATTGGGTATAAAAATAAGTTAATATACTAAATACGCATAATAACTTGCTGATAGGGGTATTGGTATATACGAAATATTTGTAACGCTGTATAATAATAACAAGTTTATTGAAAAAGTTATTGATTATGGAGGTTCTTATGAATAAGAAAATCTTAGCTTCTTTATTTGCAGTAGGTTTAGCTGCAGGTTGTGTGTGCTCTTCCGTTGATGCGCATGGCGTATTCTTTGCTAACCGCTTAGATGAAAAGGCGCTAGTACTTGGCGAAGGCCCTGTTGATGATGCGTATAGCCCAGAAATGGTAAAAAGCATCATTGGCTTAGATAACAATGGCATGGTAATTCCTGTACAAGTTATTAAACATGAAAAAAATGTAGTAGTTGTACCAAATGATAAATTGGGTATTACAGTAACTGACTTTGACTATGGTTATTGGACAAAAGACAAAGATGGTAAAACTGTTCATAAACCAATCTCTGAAGTACCAGGTGCTCAAAAAAGTACACATGCCATTAAATATGACGTTCACTACTGGAATGCAGAAGCAAAACCTTTCAATAATAAAGATGCTTTCATTCAAATCATTCCATCTGTTAACCCATTAACTCTTAGAAAAGGTGATACATATGAAATCCAAGTCTTGAAAGACGGTAAACCATATGCAAATGCACCTCTTATTAAAGACGTAATTAATGATCTTACTAATGAAAGCCAAGCAGATGCTAATGGTAAAGCAACTGTTACTGTAAGTGCTAATGGCCTTAACGTAGTAGGCGTTGAAGTGGGCTTCCCAACTCAAACTAAAGGTGAGCAAAATAAATACTTCAGTGCATTGTCCTTCATCATCAATCCTGAATAATATAGGATATAACTATTTACTAAGTGTGTGAAATAAACAAGACCTCCTAAGTTGGACTTAGGGGGTCTTTTTATATTTTTAGGGTGTACGTATAAATGCGTTCTGTGAGAGCCTCGTATTAAGCGAGGTAAGAAAGAGAGATTTTTATGAAATTACAACGAAATGTATCGGCTGTGATGGCTGCGTTGGTATTAACTGGAATGACCTGCTCTGCATTTGCTACAGAAATTAATGCCACAAGTGATAAAGCGGAGGAATTGCTTGGCTTAACAATGGGGTCACCGGTACAAACACAACCGGAAGTCAAGCATATAGAGGATACCTTGACGGTTAATGTGCATGGTAAAAGCTTAACAGATACAGGTAAAACTAAAAATGTATCAGGTATTTATAATGGATTTGGATCACAATTGACGGTGGATAAAGATTTGATTGTACGTCTTAAGAATGATGCACCAGCCTCAAAAAGGGAACTCGGTCATTACTATATGAGCGCTGTGTATGCTGGTTACGGCGGTAAAGTGCCAAGACTCAGCAAGGACAATCCTGATAGAGATTATGGAGATACTAATATTCACGTCAAAGGCAATGTAGATATCGATGCTATCGGTGTCGGTTTACAAGCTAATCAACGTGGTCATATCATTGTTGATGGTGGTGGACGTATCATCACTCATCCTTTAGAAACTTCTGATACTTACTCTGTGGTGGCAGAAGAGGGTGATGTATACGTTAATACAGGCTCTGACGGAAAACATCCAGGTTCTAAAGAATTGGTCGCTGTTGGGAATGTAGGGTTAATTAATAAGGATTATGGACGTGATCCAAATCATAACGAAACGCCAACGAATATAGCATTAGCTTTTACAACATCTAATTCTAAACTTACGGGTGCCGTACTAAATGAATATGCTGAAAGCAATAAGAACCCGCATAATTCTGGTGCTGACATTTACTTACAAAATGGAGGAACTTGGAATAATGAATGGATTGGTATGGAGCGTCCTACCCCTAAAAGAGAACGTCCATCTGGTGATAATGCAGCATATCTATATAAGGGCAGTAAGGTTCGCAATCTCGTAGGTGGATCAAGTCCATCGGCAGCCGGTATACTTCATCCTATTGATGCACGACCTATTACAATTCAAAATTATAGTGGCTATGTGAATGCTGTTTACAAGACCGGTGTTCCAGCTAGTGAAAATGGAAAGGGGAATATCGTTGTTGAACATGCTGCAGATAATAGCCATATTACGTTGCAAGGCGATGGAGCTAATTTGACTAATGATGATAGCTACCGTAAGGAAATACAAGCCTTAGCTGATAAATTACAATATACTGGCAATGATAAGAAACTGAGTACAACTGTTCAAATCAATGAAGGTATTACCAGTCCAGGTGCTGTTGCAGAGCTTGGTGCAAATCATTTTGACTCACAGGGGCGCCTTGTTGTGGGAGATACGACAAAGATTAATCGTGCTAGTGAATCATCCTTGGTAAGTGGCACAAAATCTGCTCTTACATCGACCGCTATGGCATGGAAGAGTAATACCAATGATTTACAACGCCGTTTAGGAGATCTTCGTTTAGCTAATACAAACAAAGGTGTATGGGCGAAATATATAGGCGGTAAATCTAAAATTACAGATGGTGCTGATGCACATATGACGTATAATGGTGTACAAGTCGGCTACGATCATAAGGCTTCTAATGGGTGGATTTTCGGTGGCGCTATTGATTACAGTACATCTAGTAATTCATATGCCAACGGTAGTGGTGATGGCAAACTTGGCGGCATCGCCGTATATGGCACAAAACAACATGATGATGGTCGTTATTTAGATATTATTGCACGTGGTAATAGATTATCCAATGATTATAAGCTCTACTCCGTAGGTGGACAACGTGTAAACGGTGATTACCATACATATGGCACATCCTTAAGCGCTGAATATGGTAAACGTATTAAGAAGGAAAATGGCTTCTACATCGATCCTAGTGTAGAATTTATTGTAGGCCGTTTGAATGGTGTATCCTATGATGCTTCTGTTGTCGGTGGTGGTTCTATGCATGTGAAAGCTGATGCTGTGAACTCTGCTGTAGGCAGACTTGGTATTGGCATTGGGAAAGAAACAGAAAAATCCAATATCTTCGCTAAATTAGCATTAGCGCATGAATTCTCTGGTAAGGCAAATACAACATATTCCGCGCCGGGTAATCCAACAGTACAAACAACAGTAGATTTGAAGGATACATGGCTTGATGCTGAAATTGGTGGGTCTTGGAGTGTCCGTCCTAGTACATATCTATATGGTACATTCACTAAAAACTTTGGTGCTACTGTAGAAAATACATGGCGCATTGATGCTGGGATACGACATAATTTTTAATTGAATATTGCATTAATGGTCCTTATAGCGTATGCTGTAAGGACCATTAGTATATAAGGAGTTTTTTATGATTAAGATTTTATTCATTAGGAGTTATAATGGTTAATATTTTATTCATCTGTCATGGTAATATTTGTCGTTCTACAATGGCCGAGTTTTATATGAAACATATTGTTAATAATGCAGGCTTAAGCGATTCTATTTATATCGAATCCTCTGCCACATCTCGTGAAGAAATAGGAAACGATACTCATTATGGGACTAAAGAGAAATTAGATGAAATGGGTATTCCCTATACTCGTCGCAAGGCACGCCAAGTGACAATGGAGGATTATCATAACTTTGATTATCTCATCATTATGGATGAAAATAATGCGCGTAATTTAAAGCATATTATTGGGGATGACGTAGATGCTAAGGTTTACAAGGCAATGTCTTTCGTTGGTGAAAGCCGTGATGTAAAGGATCCTTGGTATACGGGAAACTTTGACGAAACCTATGACGATATAAGTCGGAGCTGTGATGCTTTACTAGAATTGATTAAGGCAAGAATATAATAGAGATAGCCCTTATAGTTATCTAACAAGATGCTTAACTATAGGGGTCTTTCTGTATAATCCTAGTTGTTCTATATACTTTATACTATCGAACCATAGCGTAATATGGTATAATTTTTAGGTATTCATGCGCCTATAGCTCAGGGGATAGAGCGCCGGTCTCCGGAACCGGGTGCGCAGGTTCGAATCCTGCTAGGCGCACCAAATAAAAGGCTTCTCGATTTCGAGGAGCCTTTTTGTATGTCTATAAATAGTCTTTAGGACAGAGAATTATATATTCGTATATCATAATTTAGCGTACTTTAGTGTTCTAACTTTACTATCTATATTTATTACACTGAATTCCTCTAGATCTAAATTCATTCATGAGTATATTTATTGATTTATCAATGATTTCTTCATTTGTTATATATACCATCTTTTTGTAATAGACCGTACCATCAAATTCTATCCAACGACTTTTCTTACCATTTAGTTTGCAAATCTTCATTCTGCCTGCCCAGCTTCCCATACTGCGGAATTTTTTGCCCTTAGAGAAGCGTACTTCTCGAATATCTTTTAATTTATAGGTTCTTTTCATTAATCCAATGCCTATAGACACTTGATCATCTTTAAAGTAAAGAAGTTTATAACGTTCTTCAGGAGGCATAGACCTAATTATAGATAGGTTATAAGTAGCAAAAGCTACAGCAATGCCGACTAATACAAACATTAGGATTATTATATAGATTCCCATATTTTTAACTCCTTCTTATTTCTATTATAATAAAAATAGGTATCGGATGAAATAATTTGTATAATCAACTTTGAAGCGCTATTTGTTTGTATTAAGGGGAGAGATATAAATGGCGATATATGCATGAACTAGTTAGAGATAGATAAATACATAAGCTGAGGTGCTGATAATCTGTCGATATAGAGTTTTATATTTAATAATATCGAAATAATATAATAAATGTGATTTGGGTAACACATTTTGTTTTGAGAATGATGTACAATAAGGATAGCTATATGAAAATCTGAACATCCTAGCCGGAACACTAGGACATATAGGGGAGCGTTAAATTACATAGTGAATTTAACTAAGTGAAAATTACTTATATATGTATCTATAACTCATCCGTTTGAGGATGTAGCTATTTAGAGGGGATAATATGACAAATAAAATACAGGAGCTCACGGTCAACGAAACTTGGCGCGATGAGCAAGACGCATGGAACCATCGTTCCGAGTACTTTGTAGAAATGCACAATCGCGAGGATCGTAAGGCACAGGTCACTGATTTTTTAGCCTTCTTAAAGGATGAAAATTTATTACCTTCATCGAATGGTCGTACACTTGATGTAGGCTGTGGTGTTTGTGACTACGCACTTGGGTTAGCTCGGGAAGGCTATAAGGCGACTGGTATCGATTTATCTGATGGTATGATTCGCGGTGCTAAACAATTGGCAGAGACAGAAGGTTTAGATCTTAGCTTATATATCGGACCTTGGTCTGATGAAACTCGTCGAGAACTAGGTTGGGATAAAAGCTTTGACTTGGCATACAGTATCTTCTGCCCAATAATGTTTGATGTAGAAAATATTCGCGCCATGCACGATGCAAGTAATGATAAATGTTTGTGGATTGCATTTAGCGAACGGAGTGACGAAATGGTAGATATGCTATCTGAACATTTCTTTGGTCGTGATTCTTTCCCATGGGATGGCAAGATGAAAGAGTGTTTAGATGCTATCCATGAGATGGGGCATAATGTAAAAGTAATTTATAAAACGGTTCCTGAAACAGAGGTTATGTCTCTTGAAAAGGCAGTTAATTATTTTACCATGCGACTTCATAATAATGGATGGGGAGACATGGAAGACATGAAAGAAGAGATTAGAAATCTCATTGAGCCACTAGCTATTGATGGAGAAATCCATAATAAGACTGTTGATAAGGTGGCTTGGGTTTCATGGTCTGTGAAATAGGAGAGAAACATGACAGTTGATGAGAAACGTAAGTTAGAACTAAAAACTATGTACCAGATTATTGGCATCTATTGTCATAATAAGCACCACACTCCTAAAGGACAACTCTGTGAGGAGTGTCAAAAAGTTTGGCAATATGCTGAACATCGTATAGATGTATGTCCTCATATGGAAAGCAAGACCTTCTGCAGCGTATGTAAAACGCATTGCTATGCGCCTACGTATCGTGAAAAAATACGTGAAATCATGCGCTATGGTGGACCTAGAATGTTATTTATATCACCAATTCAAGTTATTCGCCATATGTATTTAGAGTGGAAGGATAGAAAAAGGAGTCGTACTTCTTATGAAAACTGATATGATTGTAAAGACAGGAATGTTTGTAGCATTGACGGTTTTACTATCTTATATATTTGCTATTCATACTACATTTATACATATTACCTTTGGATTTTTATCAACCGCTATATTTGGTATTCTTTATGGGCCTATGGCAGCAGGTATAATGGCTGCTATTGCCTGTTTTATAGGTATGTCTTTATTTGGACAAGGAGTATTCTTTCCCGGCTTTATCATATCTGAATTTCTTGTAGGCTATGTGTATGGGTATTTTTTACACGGACGTAATGTTACATTTAAACAATTGCTTTTACCGGAGATGATTGTTACTGTATGTATACATCTGATATTAAATACAATATGGCTCACAATATTTTATAACAAAGCAGTATCTGCTATATTTATTGGACGTCTTATTAAAAATATCATTTGTTTCCCTTTAGAAATTGCATTGATTTTAATTGTGTATAAGGCAGTCAGTAAGTTTATGGTACAAAAAAAGCCATAATCTTACAGTATACTAAAATGCACCCCTAACATTAGATTATATGTTAGGGGTGCATTATTATTGTACGCCGAATAGGCATGACTAAACCCCCAGTTAAACTGGGGGTCAGTAA
>CAJZEE010000015.1 GCA_915066865.1 uncultured Veillonella sp. | reverse complement strand
TCCTTGCGATCTAAAACTTCATCGGTTACCTGCAGATGACGCTTGCCAAGGCCTACCGCTTCATCAGTAATGGCGCGACGTAAAATTTGACCAATAGCCTTTGGAGTAAGTGCTTCTAATGTAATAAGACGCAAACGAGACAAAAGTGGTCTATTAACTTCAAAGAACGGATTCTCTGTAGTAGCACCAATAAGGATGATAGTTCCATCCTCTACACAGGGTAACAACACATCTTGTTGGCTTTTATTAAAGCGATGAATTTCATCAAGGAATAGAATTGTTCGTTGCTGTAAAGAACGAACCCGTTTACGAGCGTCTTCAATGATGGTTCTCAACTCACCAATACCAGCGTTAGTAGCATTCAGGTTTACAAAATGACTATTGCTCACCTTAGCTATGATTCCGGCTAACGTCGTCTTACCTGTTCCACAAGGCCCATAAAAAAGCATAGATGGTATTGTATCCTTCTCTACCATAGCACGCAAGAAAGTCCCCTTCCCTATGGCCTTCTCTTGACCATATAAATGATCCAGTTTAGTAGGACGCATTCGTACAGGAAGTGGCTCGTATGTATTTGTAGGTGTCATATCAAATAAACTATCCATTCTATCACCTCAATTTGCACCCAGTTTAACTATCGTATTTTAATATCTATAACTATTCAATCAAAAAACAATGTCTTACTCGTCATAAAAGCCCAATGATATCAGTAACTTGGTATCACTAATAATATTTATAAGACATTTATGACATTTAGGACTTTTAAGACTTTAAAAAATTTTAGTTCTTACAAAAGATATATTTATAGTATATGATATTTCAAGCTATTTTTACACGCAAAAAAGCCCCACCATGCCGTAATGTACCGCGTTTTGATCCTGCAAGGGCAGGTGGGTGTCCTCCTCATCCTGCAGTTGTCCCGTAAGGGCGTAACGTTCAGACGAGAGTTCAGACTCCCAAAGTAAATGTGTTGGCTCAAAACTGCGATATCACACGCACATGGCAGGGATATCTTATACATAAATAGTATCAGAAAGATTAGCAATTAACAAGTCTTGACATTTCAAATTTAATCAATTCTTGCCTATGTTTTTACACTAAAGATTGCTCTTGTTCTTCTTCTACATCTGGTTTAATATGCAACTCTTTTAATTGCTTAGGTTCTACTTCAGATGGAGCTTGGCTCATGATATCAGAAGCAGATTGAGTTTTAGGGAATGCGATTACGTCGCGGATAGATTGACGTTTTGCCATCAACATAACAAGACGATCAAGGCCAAATGCACAGCCTGCATGAGGAGGTGCACCGTATTGGAATGCATCAAGCATGAAGCCGAATTTAGATCTTGCTTCTTCAATAGACAAACCAATTGCTTTGAATACTTTTTCTTGTACGTCAGCTTGGTAGATACGCAAGGAACCGCCACCGATTTCTACGCCATTCAATACCATGTCGTAAGCAATCGCTTTTACACTGCCAGGATCGGATTCTAATTTATCAAGATCCGCATGGCGTGGCATTGTGAACGGATGATGCATTGCAACATAACGTTTTTCGTCTTCGTTATATTCGAACATAGGGAAATCAGTTACCCATGTGAATGCTAATTTATCTTGGTCAATCATGTTCATACGGCGTGCCATTTCAAGGCGTAACTCGCCTAATGCACGTGCCACAGTTGCAGGTTTATCAGCAATCATCAATACAAGGTCGCCACCTTTAGCGCCCATTTTTTCACCAATATTGCGGATTGTATCTTCACCTAAGAACTTCATGATTTGAGACTTAATAGAACCATCTTCATTGAAGCAAGCCCACGCAAGGCCTTTAGCGCCGTAACGGTTTACATACTCAACAAGATCATCAAGTTCACGGCGAGGAATGCCAGCGTCACCAGGCACAACGATACCTTTAACTACGCCACCATTGTCGATAACAGAGCGGAAGACTTTGAATTCTGTATCTTTTACAAGATCAGTTACATCAGTAAACGCCATATCAAAACGAAGATCCGGCTTATCAGAGCCGTATTTATCCATTGCTTCGTCCCATGTAATACGAGGCATAGGCAAAGAAATTTCTTTACCTAATGCAGTTTTAAATACATGAGCAATCATCTCTTCAAGCAATGCATAAATATCTTCTTCATCAACGAAGGACATTTCTAAGTCAAGCTGAGTGAACTCAGGTTGACGGTCTGCACGCAAATCTTCATCGCGGAAGCAACGAACGATTTGGAAATATTTTTCGTAACCAGCAACCATCAAGATTTGTTTGAAAATTTGTGGAGATTGTGGCAACGCATAGAATGTACCAGCATTTACACGGGACGGCACTAGATAGTCACGAGCGCCCTCTGGCGTAGATTTAGTAAGCATTGGAGTTTCAATTTCCAAGAAATCGCGGCTATCAAAAAAGTCGCGCATTGCTTTTGTTACCTTGTGACGTAAAATCAAGTTACGTTGCATTTCAGGACGACGCAAGTCAAGGTAACGATATTTCAAACGAATATTTTCATCTACATCGATATCATCTTGAATATAGAAAGGAGGAGTTTTAGCGGAGTTCAATACGCGCAACTCTTCACAGAACATTTCGTATGCACCTGTAGGAAGGTTAGGATTAATAGCAGAATCATCACGTTTTGTAATAGTTCCATGCACGCAAAGCACATATTCATTACGAACATCCTCTGCTTTGTGGAACGATTCTACGTTGTGATCTGGGGATGCCACTACTTGTACTACGCCAGAACGATCGCGTAAATCTAAGAATATCAAACCACCATGGTCACGACGGCGTTCAACCCAACCACATAATACGACCTCTTTACCTACCTCTTGTTCAGAGATGGTGCCACAACCGTGCGTACGGTGTAAGCCTTGCATTGTTTCCATTCTAATTGTCATCCTTTCACCAAAGAAGTTATACGTTCAGCCACTGTATCAAGAGATACAGTCTCTTGTTCACTAGTATCCATGAATCGAATTATGGCTTCTTTACGAACCAATTCATCATCACCCAATATAATAACATATTTCGCATTAATTTTGTTAGCGTATTTTAATTGTGCCTTCATACTTTTGCCCTGCCCGTCCATTTCAACAGGAATATCAAGACTGCGAAGTTTTTGGCAAATTTTGAAAGCCTCTACCTTAGCCGCATCACCAAGAGCTACTACGAATGCAGATGGTTCTACAGTTGGTTCAGGCAATAGGTTTTGTTTTTCAAGAGCTAATAATAAGCGCTCCATGCCCATAGCAAAACCGATAGCTGGGGTATGCGGTCCATCGAGCTCTTCTACGAGACCATCGTAACGACCACCACCGGCTACGGCACTTTGAGCACCTAAAGGAGTATATTGTACCTCAAAAGCTGTCTTTGTATAGTAATCAAGGCCACGTACGAGACGAGGATTTAAAGTATATTGCACATTAGCAGCTGTTAAATAAGTCTTTAATTCTTCAAAGTGATCATGACACTCTTCACATAAATGTTCGTGAATTTCAGGAGCACCTATGGACAAGGATTTACATGTTTCATTTTTACAATCCAGTATACGCAAAGGGTTTTTGTACAAACGTTCTTGGCAGTCGCTACATAATTGTTCCTTTTTAGGTTCAAAGAAAGCGATTAATTTTTCACGATATACAGGACGACATGTCGGACAACCTACGGAATTTACCTCTACATTGAGATCTTTAAGTCCAAAATCTTTTAACAACTGCACAACCATGCAGATAACTTCGCTATCCACTACTGGAGATTGAGAGCCTAATACCTCAGCACCAAATTGGTGAAATTGACGGTAACGGCCTGCTTGCGGTTTATCATGACGGAACATAGGGCCCATATAATACCATTTGGTGAGACCTTCTTTACCATATACTTTATTTTCTAAATATGCGCGCACAGCAGACGCCGTATTTTCAGGGCGTAAGGTAAAGCTAGAACCACCGTCATCTCCGGTGGTAAAGGTGTACATCTCTTTTTGTACTACATCTGTAGTTTCACCGATACCTCGCAAAAATAATTTAGTTTCTTCAAAGGCAGGTGTGCGAATTTCATTGAAGCCGTATACTTTACAAATTTCGCGCATACGTTGTTCAATATAGTGCCAATTTATCATCTGTTCTGGCAAAAAGTCTTGTGTACCTCTTGGTTTTCTTATAGCCATTACACAACCTCCCAAAATCTTTCACAAATTTTATGTCGTTTCTCTAAAAGTGCATCTATCGTTACGTGATAAACATCTACGTCTTTTGGCATATGCTGTTTAAGCTGACGATATTCAGGGGCTCGCATCCACTTAGACGAGCTACCGGGCCCCATGGATAGAATACTTTGGCGTTCTTCCATGATTTGAATATTGTATTCGCATGCTTTGCCAGGCAAGGTATAGCCGATATTCTCTAACTGCCCTCTCATATATTGTTGGCGATATAAATAATATGGCACATAACCAGCCGCTTCAAGACGCTCTTTACCATATTGTACCATTTCCGCTACGAGATTTTCTTCAGGAATATCATCTTCCATATGTAAATCGTACAACGGGCTACCACGTTTTAATGCTAACGTATGAATTGTAACATTTTCCGGCAGATTTTGACATACATAATCCATATTCTCTATCATGTTTGACATCGTTTGGTTAGGCAAGCCTGCGATAAAATCCATATTTACGGCTAATGATGTATTGTTTTTTACATATTGTAAAAGCTCATCAATATCCCGTGCACTATGACCGCGTCCAATGCGCCGCAAAATACCATCTTGCATCGTTTGTGGGTTAATGCTGATACGATTTACACCTAGCTCTAACATAGATTGTAGTTTTACAGGATTCACAGAATCTGGCCGCCCCGCTTCTACGGTAAACTCATGTCCTTCTGGCACAAGTATAGACAACAGTTTTAGGACCTGGTGAAAGTCTTCATCCTCTAGCACTGTTGGAGTGCCGCCGCCCATATAGAGAGTATCTACTGTTAGATTATAGGAATCAACAATAGATTTCATATCTTCTATATCACGGTTTAAAGCCCTTAGAAATTGACTTTTACCAGCATAATCCTGGTAGAGACCATATGGAAACGAGCAATATACGCAACGCGTATCGCAGAAAGGAATACCACAATAGAGACTTACCTTTTTATCATCTGTATCAGATAAAAACGGACGTTGATATTCGCCAATGGACCCTAAAGTAGCAAGCTTTTCCATAGACACAGAAAACTCGTCCCTAATGTGACGAGTTGCTGCGTGGACAGAGCCATATGTATCTATATATTTATGTAGTAGCTTTGTAGGGCGCACACCTACCATGGTTCCCCATGGAGGCTCAGCAGGTAATCCTTGATATTCACGCAAATAGCGCAACAAGGCTTGTCCAATTTGACGACGCCCCATAGAGGAAACAGGGCCTTCAAAAATCTGAACCGAATCACCAATAGTAACAGTTAATGTGTACATCCCTTCCACTTCATGCGCTTCAAGGATAACCTCTGGATGTACCTTATCAGAAAAGAGTCCTGCCGCGCCACAGTTATGAGCTACTACGGAGCCAAGTGGTAATGGACCCGTATATAGATATCCATTAACCATGATGGGACATACGCTCAAGCTTTTCTAATTCTGCTTCAGTCATATGATTTTGGCAATCACTACAGTAACCATATACTTTCAATTGATGATCAATGGTACGGAAGTTTAATTTCTTAGCGATAATAGACTCCAATGTTTCAAGCATGTCGTCTTCAAACTCAGATACTTTACCACATTTTACGCAAATCAAATGATGATGGAAATGAGCGAACTCTTCGTCATTTAATTCATAGCGATTACGGCCATCGCCAAAATCAAGACGTTTTAACAAATCAAGTTCTGTGAAGAGATCAAGAGTTCTGTAAATTGTTGCTAACCCGATATCAGGTGCCACCTCTTTTACAAGAACATATACATCTTCAGCACTCAAGTGATTTTCATCAGCATCGATGAATGCTTGCAAAATTGTTTGACGTTGAGTTGTCAATTTGTACTTTTTGTCTTTAATGCGTTCTTTTAATTTTTCTAATGTTGTGTTCATAATAAATTTCCCCTCGACTGTAAAAAATAATTCGTTTAAACCTACTGACCAACGAATGGGTTGTATTGTTTTTCATACCCTATATTTGTTTCCGGTCCATGACCAGGATAAACCATTGTATTATCAGGCAATGTATAAAGCTGAGTCTTAATCGATGATATCAGTGTCTCATAAGAACCATTTGGAAAATCTGTACGGCCTACGGAATCTCTGAATAGAGTATCCCCTACAAACACAAGACCTTCCATGTAATAACACACACCTCCTGGCGTATGACCTGGTGTTTCAAGCACCTCAAGATCGATATCACCACATGTAATGTGATCACCTTGTTTAACCTCGATAATTTCCGCTTTTACCTTAATTGGCGTTGGATTGCTATAAGCACTAAGATTAAGTTCAGGATCAGATAAATACGGTACATCGCCCTTATGAATATATACAGGTACGTGATAGGTATTCACAATCTCTTGAATGCCACCAATATGATCTCCATGACCATGTGTCAGTACAACCGCCTTCGGCTTTAAATCATGTTTTTTTAGTGCATCTAGTACTTCAGACGTTGCAGGATCGATAATGAAAGCTTCACCTATCGCTTTATCACCGATAACATAGCAATTTGTTCCTAATGGACCTAAAGGCATGCGCATAAGCACTAATTGTTGTTCGCTCATTAAGCCCCTCCTTTACTACGTTGAACAGTATACACTTCACGAATACGACGCAATTTAGTCATTACGAAATCTAGTTGCGAAATATCCCGGATATCAACCACCAAATTGATGCTTACATTTTTTGTATCTTCTTGAACCTTAGCATTGATGTTAGTAATGGTGATTTTCAATTCTGAAAGCACCGCCATAACTTCCATGAGAATACCAGCTCGATCATAAGCTTGAATATCAATGCCTACGTGGAAAGATTCGCCAGAAGAACCGTCCCAAGAGACTTCTATCATCCGCTCTAAGTCTTCAGGAGAATGACCCATACTAGGGCAATCACAGCGGTGAATAGAAACGCCACGACCACGGGTTATGTAACCTATAATATCATCACCAGGTACAGGATTACAGCATTTTGCCATACGCACCATCACACCAGCTTCACCTTTTACGAGAACACCAGTGCCATTTTTAGTTTTCTTTTGTCCTTGAGATTTTAACTTCTCAATAATTTGCTCTGTACTACGCTTAGATTCCTCTACCTCTTTAGACTTTTTATAAAGTTCAATTAAACGCAAGAGAACAGTGCTTACAGGAATGCCGCCATAACCACAGGCTGCAAACATTTCCTCTTCTGTACCGGCTTTAAGTTGTTTCGTTACATGTTGTAAACGGTTGTCTGCACATAATTCTTTCCAATTATGATTCAATCGTTTCGCTTCTTTTTCAAGAGCTTCTAAGCCTTTTTCAATATTTTCAGCTTTATTTTCGCGCTTGAACCAATTGCGAATTTTGCTCTTACTTTCAGAAGAACCTACGATATTCAACCAATCAAGGCTAGGACGACCTGTTTTGGATGTGATGATATCAACAATATCACCATTTTGCAAGGTGTAATCTAGCGGTACAATTTTACCGTTTACCTTAGCACCTACACAATGATGACCTACATCGGTATGAACTCGATAGGCAAAATCAAGAGGTACAGAGCCAATTGGCAACTTAACAACATCGCCCTTTGGCGTAAATACGAATACTTCACCAGAGAAAACGTCTAATTTCAAAGCATTAACGAGTTCCGTTGGATTACTTGTATCTTGCCATTCGAGAACCTGGCGCAGCCATGCAACCTTTTGGTCAAATTCTTTATCGCCGTTTTTATTACCTTCTTTATAACGCCAGTGAGCAGCTACACCATATTCAGATACGCGGTGCATTTCCCAAGTACGGATTTGAATCTCTACAGGTTGCCCCATCGTGCCGATAACGGTTGTATGCAAGGATTGATACATATTAGACTTCGGCATGGAAATATAATCTTTGAACCGATAAGGCAATGGCTTCCACAAGCTATGTGCAATGCCAAGTACCGCATAACAATCAGGAATGCTATCAACAATTACACGAACGGCAAGTAAGTCATAGATTTGAGACAAATCGCGATTGTCCTTTTTCATCTTCTTATAAATACTATAGAAGTGTTTTGGACGACCTTTGATATCCGCCTTGATATGGGCTTCGCTTAAGGCCTTTGTAAGTTGACTCATCGTATCATTAACGATATCTTCCCGGACTTGGCGTTTTTGTTTCATTTGATCGACTAGATCATAGTATTTTTCCGGCTCTAAATAACGGAAGGATAAATCTTCCAACTCCCATTTCACATTGAAGATACCAAGACGATGTGCCAAAGGTGCAAAGATTTCTAGGGTTTCCTTAGCAATACGCTTTTGTTTGTCACTACGCATATGCTTTAAGGTGCGCATATTATGTAAGCGATCACCCAATTTAATAACTACGACACGTACGTCCTTCGCCATAGCTAAAATCATCTTTCGATAGTTTTCCATTTGGCGATCTTCTTTTGTTTCATACTGGAATTGGTTTAATTTTGTTACCCCATCAACGAGGAATGCTACTTCAGAGCCAAACATCTCCTCTAAGTCTTCCTTCGAGTAAGATGTATCTTCAACCACATCATGCATAAGAGCTGCCATCAGTGTAATATGGTCGATTTGTAAATGTGCCAAAATATCAGCTACAGCTAGAGGATGCATGATATACGGTTCACCTGAAGCTCTAAACTGACCTTCATGAGCCTTATCAGCAAGCTCAAAAGCTTTCAATACTTGGTCACACTCATCATCTGTTAAATACGTATGGATATACTCCATAAACTCGGCTAAGGCTTTACTTTTATCAAATGTACTTTGTTCCACCAAAGCTTTGCCTTCTTCATTTACAGTTGTCATGATGTCACCTCCTATACACTATAAGTAAGGAATGTTACGGATGTGACAAGATCTAATTTTCCTTCAATGGCGTTCCATCTAAGCATTAATTGACCATCATCACTTGTATATTCTTCAACAATGCCCAATTCTTTAAATACATCAATAGATGTTAGAGCACTGCGATTATTCTGATCTGCCGGCTTGCGGCGCAATATATCTTGTTCTACATTATAAACCGATTGACTGCGACCTCGCATGGACTGTTTTATTATGACATACATTTGTCTAAGCCCTTCTGTAGAAAGCTTAATTGGCTCTTCAGTCAATGGTTCAATAGCTTGAATCATGAGTTGCGGAGAAACCATACCTTGCCATTCATTCTTTTGCAAGGAGAATGCCACTTTTACCACAGTTCCCACGAAGATAGATTTAAATAAGTCTGGACGATTCCAAGCAATAGCATCTAATGTGCCATTCGAAGTTTCAAAAATTATCTTACAATGATTTTTTAATTGGCCCATGAGCATAATATCTTGCACAGTAGCTTCCATAATGGCAAAGACTGGCGTGCTATTGGACATCCCATAAGGTTCAAGATCTGATACGCGGTCAATGATATCGACATCGATATCATCAACAGGTAGTTCCGCATCAATGGCTACAACGGGAATATATTCCTCTTCCGTAATAACTTCTTTGCAATACTTGGTTAACCGTTCTCGTAACTCATCTATGCGATTTGCATCGATGCTAAAGCCTGCCGCCGCAGCATGCCCACCAAACTGTAGCAAGATATCCTCACAAGATTTTAATGCATCATATATATTAAAACCATCTATACTACGGCACGAACCTTTACCAACGCCATCATGAATACTGATGACTAAGGTTGGTTTGTAAAACTCCTCTACTAGACGAGAGGCAACAATACCAATCACTCCTGGATGCCAATCTTCGCCGGCCACAATAGTTACATAATCAGCTTTATGTCCTTGATTGGCTACATCGATACGAGCTAACTCGTGAATATTTCGTTCTAACTCTTGTCGTTCACGATTCGTTTCGTTTAGTTCCTCCGCAATTGCCTCTACTATATCCTCGTCATCGGTCACAAGTAGTTCAACAGCACGCGTTGCATGCGTTACGCGACCTGCTGCATTAAGGCGAGGTGCTAAGGTAAAACCAATATGCCCAGATGTAATAGTTCGTTCATGAAGCCCAGCTACATCAATAAGCTTTTTAATCCCTAAATTAGGTTCCCTATTCATCTTCTCAAGGCCTGATTTCACAATGATGCGGTTCTCACCGACCAAAGGTACTACATCGGCCACAGTGCCAAGTGCAACGATATCTAAATCATCTAAGTACCATTCTCCGTGCTTTGTAAGCCACAAGGCTTGGCATAACTTAAAAGCAACACCTACTCCAGATAAGTTTTTATCCTTATATGGACAGTCCTTTTGTTTATGATTTATAACGGCCTTGGCTCGTGGAATCATATCAGGCGCCGTATGATGATCCGTAATAATCATATCGATACGGTCTCGTACAGCCTCTACAATATCGTAAGAGCTAATGCCGCAGTCAACGGTAATGACTAAAGCTGTTCCCCGTTCAATAAGGTGCTCTAAAGCCTCTAAATTGAGGCCATACCCTTCACTTTGACGTTCTGGTATGTAATAGGTAACATCGGCACCTAATTTCTTTAAAAATCGATAAAGTACTGATGTTGCAGTGATACCATCTACATCATAATCACCATAAATGACGATTGGTTTGTGACATTCAATTGTTTCCAGAACTAGTGAAACAGCCACATCCATATCTTTTAATGTAAATGGATCTAACAAATCTGACAAAGTACCTTGTAAAAACTGACGACCTTCGTCTACATCAATGTGACGATTCACCATTAATTTAGCCACAATAGGGTTTACACCAAGTTCACGGATTAAGATATTCTCTTTCTCTTGATCACCTTTACAAAGGCGCCAACGTTTTTTCTTAATCATCATATCCCTCAGTAGTTTATAATCAATATTATTCTTGAATTTAACGTATTATCATTATCATTTTTATTTATTATACCTTAAAATGCAAATAAAATAAACTATTTTATATATTTTATTCTCATTTAAAGCTTGCTATTTTCTCAACAAGAAAGAGCCTCCCATTATCAATAGGAGGCTCCATATCAGTGAATTCCTTAGAACCGGAAGTCCCGTTCGCCGTCTTTCATCTGTGCAATATAAGCTTTAGCTTTATCTTTAACTAAATCATTTTTGATATTTTCTAACTGTTGTTCAATAACTTTAGAACCATGAGCCTTAGTTTCATCATTGCCGTAATCCATGATATATTCGTTCAATGTCATCAACGCATTTGGTTGACAACAGTTGTGAATTTGACCGGATTTTGCAAGAGCCATGAATCGATCCCCAGTTCTACCTGCACGATAACAAGCAGTACAGAAGCTTGGAACATACCCAAGGTCTAGCAACCAGTTAACGATTTCATCTAATGTACGCGTATCACTACGATCGAATTGTGCCGTATTATCTTCTGGCTTTTCTTCTTCTTTGTAACCACCTACACTAGTACGAGATCCACCACTAATTTGGGAGATACCTAATGCCAAGCCACGTTCACGCATGGATTGACTTTCACGAGTGGACATAATCATACCTGTATACGGTGTGGAGACGCGGATAAGAGCAACAATTTTTTCAAATACATCATCAGGTACAGCATTACTGAAATCATCTACATCGATATCATCCGCTGGACAAATACGAGGTACAGAAATAGTATGTGGACCTACCCCATACACAGCCTCTAAATGTTCTGCGTGCATCAACAAACCAACGAAATCGTATTTATAATGTTCCAAACCATAAAGAACACCGATGCCTACATCATCAATACCACCTTGCATAGCGCGGTCCATCGCCTCTGTATGGTAGGCGTAATCGCTCTTAGGGCCTGTAGGATGTAAGGCTTCATAATTTTCTTTATTATATGTTTCTTGGAATAATGTATATGTGCCAATACCAGCTTCATGTAATTTTTTGTAGTCCTCAACGGAACAAGCTGCAATATTTACATTTACACGGCGGATTTCACCATTTTTATTTTTGATACCATAAATCGTCTTGATGGATTCCAAAATATATTCCAGTGGATTATTAAGAGGATCTTCACCAGACTCAATTACAATACGCTTATGGCCCATCGCTTCTAACGCAATAACCTCTTCTCTGATTTGGTCTTGCGTTAATTTTTTACGTTTAATATCGCGGTTTTTGGAGTGGTACGGACAATACACACATCCATTGATACAATAGTTAGACAAGTATAACGGTGCAAATAGAACAATGCGATCGCCGTAGATAGCCTTCTTGATTTCCTTTGCTAAAGCAAAAAGCTTTTCCTTATATTCAGGTAACGGACATTCTAAGAGAACTGCTGCTTCTCGGTGGTTTAATCCCTTAAATGTAGCAGCTTTCGCTAAAATAGCATCTAACAACTCCCGATTTTCCTTGTTTTCCTCTGCATAGGCAAGTGTGTCAAGGATTTCCTGATGGGAAATAAATTCCTCCGCCTTTGGAGATTTTACATCATACATAGTACTTACCTCAAATCTTTCTAGTGGCAATGCCACCCCTCTTTAGGTTTATGAAAGTATATGACAACCAGTCTTCTGGTATTTCACTGATACTGTACATAGTATACCACTATTCCTACTAAAAAGCACAGGAATTTGATACATGCAAAAAGGTTGCCACCTCATAAGAGGAAGCAACCTTTATATCATGGGAGTTTCTAATCTATATCGATTATCTATATCGAACATGACTAAAATGTATGTATGTATTTTTACACGAGATAAACCCTTACATAATAGTACTAACTATATATTACAAATGTATTTAGTCCTATTGTCCCCATGTATCATACAGCTCTTTCATAGCACGTTCTTTCGCAATAATACCATGGGCCATCCACAAAGTACTATCCACTTGCAATACATGATTGGCTTTTACAGCAGGCAAATTTTTCCATAACTCATCTTTTTTAAGATTTGCCAATCGTTGGTCTGCTACACCTTGATTATTAGCACTAGAAGCACCGTAACCAGCAGAAACGATTAAATAGCCTGCATCAAGATCGGGTAATCGCTCTAAAGAAATCGCATTGTTCGTAGGGTTAAGTTCTGTTTCTAATACCATATCAGGCGGTTTAATATTAAGTAATTCAGCCATAAAGACATTCAAATCGCTTTTCATATACGGATACAATCGTATTTCTTTATTTAAAATTCTTAAAAAAGCTACGGTTTCCCCTTGCATATGTTCAGCTAAAGCTATCCGTGTTTTCTTAGCCTGTGAATAATATTCTTTCAAACGAGCTTCCCCTTTTTCAGGGACCCCAAGTGCTTTAGCAATAGTTAGTAGTGCAACTTCCTCCTTATTTACGTTGACAGAAATGGTTGGAGCAATTTTAGAAAGTGCATTATATGCCGCTTTACCATAAGAGTCACGCATAATAATTAAATCCGGTTTTAAAGCCTGAATCTGCTCATAGTTGATAGTCTTTGTTTCATCATTAATGCTAAAATTTTGAACATTACGATTACTTAATTCATTATAAAGATAGCTTTTTTCATTAAAATTTGCCCCTATAAAAGATTCATCTAATGCAATCATAGGATCTTCTGTCCGAACAACCACGATACGTTTATGTTCTTTAGGCATAACTGTTGTCCCGAGCTTATGAGTGACAATAATATTATCTCCTTCAACAGTAACAATTTTATCTGCTGCCTTTTGGATAGCAGTTAATCGCTTCTTAAACTCTTTATCAATGTCTTTCGGATCATTTGACCGTTCAAGGGCTGTTTTTACCTTATCATCAAGATTAGCAAAGATGGCTTCATGAGTCATACCATTTTCCTGTGGACCACAGCCCGCAATTCCCATGAGCATACAAACCCCCAAAAGACCAGAAATTAACAAACGCTTCATACTACACCTCACGTGCCGTATGGCCATAATTTTTCGTAGAATAAGGAATACAGAACGGACGATCTGTCTTAGGGTCATTCATGATTGTAGAATCTACACCAAATACATCCTTCAACATTTCATTATGGAAGATAGTATGAGGCGTACCTTCGTATTGAATTTTTCCATCCTTCATGGCAACTAAATTATCGGCAAAACGAGATGCTTCATTAAGTTCGTGAATAACCATAACAATCGTTTTGTTATAAGCTTTATTCAAATGCTCTACTAAATGTAATACATCCATTTGGTGAGATACATCAAGGAAGCTCGTAGGCTCATCAAGGAATAAAATATCTGTATTTTGAGCAATAGCCATGGCAATCCATGCGCGTTGCCGTTGCCCCCCAGACATATTTGTAATGCCACGATCTGCAAACTGAAGTAATTCAGTCTCCTTCAAAGCCCACTCTACAATTTCTTTATCCTCTTTTGTAGTACGGGCAAATAAGCTGCCTTGATGCGGTGCACGACCGTACATAACAAGTTCACGAACTGTAATTTCACCAGGTGCCGTTGGATTTTGAGGCAAAATAGCAACCTTTTTTGCTAGTTCTCTACTACCATAAGAACCGATAGATTTACCATCTAGTAAGACATCGCCATCCATTGGTCGAATAATACGACAAATAGTTTTTAGTAAAGTAGATTTACCACAACCATTAGCACCAATTAATGCTGTTACCTGGCCTTCTGGAATCGTAAGATTTAAGTTCTCTATAATTTTTGTATCACCGTAACCAGTAGTTAGGTTTTTAACTTCTAATTTCATTTATATTTCCCCTTTTACGCTTTTGTTTTTGCTAGAATATACAAGAAGTATGGTGCCCCGATTAAAGCTACAATAATCCCTAAGAGGATTTCATCAGGTGCAATAATGGATCGGCCAATCCAGTCGGCAGTGACCACTAAAATAGCTCCAATTAGACCTGTTAATGGCAAGAAATAGGCATGATCGGCACCGACTAAGCGGCGTGCAATATGCGGGGAAATAAGCCCTACAAAACCAATGCTGCCACCGATAGCTACACAGAACCCAGATAAAAGAACTGCAATAATAAGGTATACAAATCTAGAGCGATTTATATGTACACCAAGCCCAATCGCCGTTTCATCAGCTAGGCTCAATAAATTTAGCTCCATATAACGAGCATAGAGAATGAGTGATAATACAATGACAACTGGTGCAAGCACCCATACATGCTCCCATGTATTACCCGAAATAGTGCCGATTGTCCAAGTATTAACTAAATAAAATTTATTAGGGTCCAAACGCGTTACGAGTAAGACTTGCAATGCATGGAATCCTGCACTCATAGAGATACCTGTTAAGATTAAACGATATGGCGAAATAATATCTCTACCGCGACAAGATAGAAGATAAATTAAAATCGCTGCCACAACAGCCCCAGCTACGGCAACAGTAGGTAATGTCCAAATCCCCCACGCCGTTGTAGAACCTGCAAAATATACTAAAAGAACTACACCTAAACCAGCACCAGCATTTACGCCTAACAAGCTTGGACTAGCCAATTCATTCCGAGATATAGTTTGAAAAATTGCACCAGACATAGCAAGGCCCATACCAATAAATACAGCCAAGATGGTGCGAACTAAACGGAAATCAAAAACTGTGAGTTTTTCTACATCATTACCACCGCCAAAGAGAATGCGAATAAGATCAGATGTAGACATATCACTAAAGCCTGTATGAAGATGTCCATACATGGCACCTAACAACATGAGCGTCATAACGAAAGAGTAGGCAAAAAAGCGTTTTTTCATCTTATTTTCCTCCCTTACGATTTGCTAAATAAATAAAGAATGGAACACCGACAAGAGCAGTAATGGCACCTAATGGTGTTTCGAATGGAGGATTTACGATACGAGCTACAACGTCAGCAATCATAACAAGTACTGCACCAAAGAGTGCAGAGAATGGAATTACAAGACGATAATCGATGCCTACCAGTTTACGTGTTATATGTGGAATAACGAGACCTACAAAGCCGATCGGACCAGCTAGAGCAACAGCAGAACCGCTAAGAATAAGTACAGTCAAACCAGATAATACACGTACACGATTTAAATTACTGCCAAGACCAATAGCTACCTCTTCGCCAAAGCTTAAGAGCGTAACAGATTTAGATACGTACATGGCAATAAGAATACCAATGAGTGTCCAAGGTAATACGAGTAATACTTGCTCCATGCGAATACCACTAATACCGCCTGCAGTCCAAAAGCTTAACTCTTGTGCCACTTGGAAGTACACAACAAGCATATGTGTAACAGCCACAAATACTGCACTAATAGCCGTACCTGCAAGTGCAAGATATACAGGAGTAGCTTTACCACCTACGCGTTTAGCAAGAGCTAAAATGAATAGTGTTGCCAATGCGGCCCCACCGAAGGAAAACAAAATACTTCCATTTAAGGTTAAATAAGGAAATAAAATCATCCCAACAGCTAAACCAAAACTGGCACCTGCGTTAATCCCCAAAATAGAAGGACTTGCCATAGGATTGTTGGTAACACCTTGCATCAGTGCACCTGATACGGCAAAACTGATACCTACAACGATACCTGCTATCATACGTGGCAAGCGCAATGTTTGAACGATCATCTGACCTATACTATTAGGATCATAGTTAGTAAAGGATAAAGTAATATCATCTAGGCTGATATAGCGTATCCCAATGAAGAGTGAACCAAGAGATGTGGCAATTAAAATAGCTAAAGCCAGTATACCTAGTAGCGTAGTTTTAGCTGCTCGCCCTCCCCTTGTTTCTACGTCATAATTGCTCATAAAAACTCCTTACAATACAAAATACTATAGAATTTACTGATACATTATATCAACAACACTCTATCTTTTTCAATAATAAATCTCATTATCATTTATAGCAATAATGCAATGTTAAAAACAAAATAAGTAAAGCTTTATAACTATACAAAATTATATCCAATATTCTTTATTCCTATAATCATATATAAACATTATCACTATAAAAAAGAGTAGTAACCTTAAGGCTACTACTCTAAGTTATGAGTAAATATTCTGATTTGATGTACTATAAAATATATTTAAAGCACTAAATTTACCTATTTAATTGATTTCTATTATTAAAAAATGCTCTATACGCTAATTGACAAGTAATAAAGCAAGCAATCGATATAGTAGATAAACTCATAAATGTCACAATCATTTGATATTTTACAGCTTCAAGTGGAGGCATCCCCGCTAAGATAAGACCTGTCATCATTCCTGGTAAAGCCACGATTCCTAAAGTCTTAGCGCTATCCACAGTAGGTTGTAATCCAGTCTTTATAACATCTCGCACGATGGCTTTTGACGCTTGCTTAGGTGTACTTCCTAACGCTAGTTTAATTTCCACCTCTTGTTGGCGTAACTCAAAATTTGATAGCATTTGTCGATAACAAAGGCCAATTGCCACCATAGCTCCACTAATAACCATCCCTCCAACAGGAATCACCTGATAAGCAGTAAAGTTAAGCACACCTGTTAGAAGCAAAATCGATAATGTAATGCTTGCACCTACTGTTATGGCAAACCAAGAAATCCACAATGCATATGGTATTCCCTTGCCGCGTTTAGAAGAATTATAGGCTGCATTAATAGCCATAAAACCTAATAATCCGATTATGAATATAGGACTTTCAGTACTAAAAATATAAGCTAAAATAAAGCCTATGGCAAATAACTGTATGGTAGCTCGTAAAGCACTTATAAAAATATCTTTCTCTAACTTCAACTCCTGCCGATAGGACATAAACATACTTATAATAACTAATATAGATGCAAGGCATAATGACATGGCTGAAATAGCATGAAATTGACTCACCGTAATACCTCCTCTTTAGCTAATGATCCATCTACAATTGTAATGCGGCGATTAGCCTTACGTAAGCTTTGTTCCTCACTATGTGTTATTGCTATGATGGTCATCCCATTATTATGAAGTTCATCGATTACCTGTTCCACGATAGCCGTGTTAACAGCATCTAATGCAGAGGTAACCTCATCTAAAAGCAATACTTTAGGTTCAAAGATAAGGCTTCGAATGAGACAAATCCGTTGCATTTCTCCACCAGATAGTTCATCATTATGGCGCTCAAGATATTCAATAGGCATATGAAGTAAATCGAAAAGATATTTGATACGAATCATATCAGGTTCCATACCTCGAATATCATAAGGGAACAAAATATTACGACGCACCGTTTTTGCAAACAAGTAAGGTCTTTGAAAGCAATAACCTACCTCTTTTCGATAACTTTCTGGATCTATAGTGGTTAAATCACGTCCATTATAAGTAATAATCCCTGAGGTAGGACTAATCAAATCACTACATAATTTTAAAAGTGTACTTTTACCACTACCAGAAGGGCCTACAACAGTGAGATACTCTCCTTCATGTACAGATAGAGATACATCACGGATAATAGACTTTTCGTTTACAACATAGGATATATTAGATAACTCTAATAGTGCCATAATGCCTCCGATCATATTTCAAGACTCTATGATATATTTAATAATCACTTTAAATTATATTATACCAATACAACTTACACCATAATAAACAATAAAAAATCCCTAGTGGAAACCACTAGGGATTAATAGTCTTGTAAAATTAAGCTTCTACAGGGTATACGCTAACTTTACGGTTATAACGACCAGCACGTTCAAATGCTACTTTACCAGGCACAAGTGCAAATAAAGTGTCATCTTTACCGATACCTACGTTAGTACCAGGGTGGAAGTGAGTACCACGTTGACGAACAATAATATTACCGCTCTTTACGATGGAACCATCATGGCATTTAACACCAAGACGTTTAGATTCACTATCACGACCGTTACGAGTACTGGACACACCTTTTTTATGTGCGAACAATTGCAAATCAAAAGTAAACATTAAGTTCACCTCCTATATTTCGTGAATTTGGACAAACTCTGGATATTGACGGCTAATTTCCTCCAAACCGAGAAGCATAGTCCCCAGAATATCCTGTCCACTCTGATTAATCGTACCAGAGAGAACTATATCACATTGACCTTCGCTATTCGTATACTCACCTTCTTGTTGAGCAATTTGGGTGAGGCCTAACATCGCCGTTGCCGATAAGGCAGACACTGCAGCACATACGATATCGAAGCCATGTTCATCATATCCTGCATGACCGGACATATGACAACCAATAACTTGACCATCACTATTCCGCTGGATTCCGATGGAAACCATAATTAAGCTTGGATAGATTCAATACGAACTTTTGTGAACGGTTGACGATGGCCTTGACGACGACGGTAGTTGGATTTAGCTTTGTATTTGAATACTAAGATTTTTTTACCTTTACCATGCTCAAGAACTGTACCTGTAACTTTTGCACCGTTTACAAGAGGAGCGCCAACTTTAACGTCGCCGTCATTCACTACAGTCAAAACTTCTTCGAATGTAACGGACTCGTCAGCAGCTGCTTCCAATTTTTCGATAGTAATTACATCGCCTTCAGCAACGCGATATTGTTTACCACCAGTTTTAATAATTGCGTACATGAGAACACCTCCTTGTTATCGAACTCGCTGAATTCGGTATCCCGACCCGAACTTCGGTCGGGCGTTTAAACCTGCTTCACGCGGATTGCAAAGTTCAGTAAACCGAACTAATACTGATATAGTATATCCTATTTACACAGTCATGTCAAACAAAAATGAACAGAATCCGCTCAGTTTCTGACACTTTCATATATATAAGCCTTAAAATTCTCCAATAATCCCAAGATGTTGTAAAAGTATCTTTGTACCGATGAGGATTAATACACCGCCACCTACTATATCTGCATATTTTCCAACAAATCGGCCCATAAATTTACCTAAGTAAACACCCACTAAAGATATACCAAAGGTAATAACACCAATCATCGTAGATGCTTCCCATACATTGATAGGTAAGAATGCAAAGGTCAGTCCTACAGCCATTGCATCAAGACTAGTCGCTACGGAGAGCATCATCATTTCCCAGACACCCAAGAATTGCTTATCATCATCGTCATCTTCATCATCATCATCGCTAAGTCCCTCTCTGATCATAGCGATACCTAAATAACCAAGAAGGCCAAAGATAATCCAGTGATCCCAATCAGCAATCACATCGATAAATTGACGACCGATGAGCCAACCAATAAGAGGCATAAGAAACTGGAACAAACCAAAAAGAAATGCCAAGGTTACCTTGCGACCATTCTCACCTACAGGCATTGTCAGCCCCTTACCGATAGATACACCAAAGGCATCCATCGCTAGGCCTATACTAATTAATATAATTTCAAATATAGACACTATACTCACCTATAAACAAACTACTTACTTATTCAGCTATAGCCATCAAGGAATACCCTTCTCGACTAATTTGTGGATTTACCACAATAGAAATCTTGCGACCTATGGACTCACCTAAATCCTCGAGAACAGCCTTTGTTAAATACTGAGCCACCTCCGGATGAACTTCGATTTCTAGATTCGTTTTAATACGTCCCGACTTAAATAACTCGCGGATACGACGCACAATCTGCATATACACGGTGCGGCCTGACAACATATAGCCCGTACCACCGCATTGAGGACATGTATCAAACATCAAGGTTTGTAAACCTTGGCGAGCTCGCTTTCGGGTCATCTCTACGAGGCCAAGCGAACTAATGCCGCATACAACAGTTTTCATTTTATCTAACTTAGCTTGTACCCCCAACAATTTTAACAATTCTTGTTGATGCTCTTTATCTTTCATATCGATAAAATCGACCACAATAATACCGCCAATATCGCGCAAACGCAATTGACGACAGATTTCTTTTGCCGCCTCTTTATTGACTGTGAAAGCTAAATCTTCCAGCTTATTAGACTTGCCAGTATAATGAGCAGAGTTCACATCAAACACGGTAAGAGCTTCAGTATGATCAATACGGATTGAACCACCAGAAGGAAGATTAATATCGCGAGAGATAAGATCTTCCAATTGAGGTTCAATGTGATTTGCTTTAAAAATCGGTGTGCTATCACGATGACGTGTTACTTTAATTTGTTGTGACGTAGGTCCATGCCCTAAGAGGTCCAGCAATCGGGATTCTCCCATATCGGAATCGACGATAATTTCCTCTACATTGCGATGCGCATAGTCCCGTACAAGGCGGAACCAGAAATCCGCGTCACTATATAAATCTGTACCGCTCTTAGCCACCTTAAAGCGCTTCAACACATGTTGCCATGTACGCCACAAGTAATCCATGTCACGGCCTATTTCATCAGCACTAGCCTTAGCTGCCGCAGTGCGAATAATAAAACCGCAACCTTCTTGTACATAAGGTGCTGCTAATTCTTGCAACTTTGCACGCAAGGCTTCGTCAGTAATCTTTTTAGAAATATGCATGCCTTCAGAATACGGTAAAAGCACCATAAAGCGGCCCGCCAAACTGACATCAGCAGTTACGCGAGCACCTTTACCAAGCATTTCTTCTTTCACTACTTGAACGAGAATTTGTTGCCCCACAGATAAGCGTGGCAAAATTTTCTGTTCCTTCCCTTGTTGTAAGTTCAAGTACGCATTTTGAGAGCCCCCAATATCAACAAAGGCCGCTTGCATACCATTCAATACATTCTTTACTGTGCCTTTGTACATATGATTTGCCATATGAGACTCATCGGTACGCTCCAAGACAAAGTCCACTAGCTGACCTTCTTCATCGATAACAGCCATGCGAATTTCTTCGCGCATAACATTGACCAAAATTTTATGCATCCTATCCCTCCCTTCTTTATCAGCTAAATTATAATTAGTAATTAATCTCTAATGGCGTATAGCGACCTTCTTCGTTTTCTACCATAATGGCTTGACGGTGAATTTCGTAATCTGAAGTAATAGGCCAATTATACTGTTCTTTACCAAGATTCCATACTTCGCTAGGTTTAATAGTCCCTTGCGGATAAATACCGATGCCCATTGTAAGAGTCACCATGTCATCCTTAATAGAGGCTACGACCGGTTCTTTTACAAACTCTTTTACATCAATGGTACGAGTTTTCTTAGGTGTCACCTTTTCATAAGAAATTTCCGTTGCTTCATTAAAAGGTTTAAGTAACGCATCCCAATCTGTATTTTTATCTGTCACAGGACCTGTTACCTCATAGATAGCAAAGTTACAGATGGCCATCATTTTTTTCACCTTTTCAGGCATTTCTTTACCATCTAGGACCTCAAGACCAGGAGGCGCTACACGATTTAAGCGGTCCATAATGGACTCTAAACTATCATCTTCGAGCACATCCATATCGATATATTCAGCTGCTGCCGTTACGCCTAAAGCAAGTGCAGAGGAAAAGCTAATTTTCATATGAGGGTTAAACCCTTCAGAATATGCCATTTTAATTTCTGCGCGACGAATCATACGCTCTACAGCTTGAGCATAATCAAGGTGTGACAGGAATCGTAATTCTTCGCCCTTATTTAAGGCCAAACGTAACTTTTTCAACTCTGCCACCCTCCTTATAGTCAATAATAGCTGTATTGAGCTCTGGACATACATTACAGCCCTTACATGGAGCTCGACGACAATCGCCTGTAAGATTAGCTGCTACCGCTTGCTCCCACTCACGCTTTAAGAAAGCTTTACTTACAGTACAATCTAAATGATCCCAAGGCAATGGCTCATCGAAATCTCGTGTACGACGTGCAAAATACGCAGGATCCAATCCGCAGTCAGCGAATGCTTTCAACCAAGCTTCATAGTTAAAGAACTCAGTCCAACCATCAAATTTACAACCAGCTTTCCAAGCCTCTACGAGAACTTTAGATAGTCTACGATCTCCGCGAGCAAAAGCGGCTTCCATGTAGCCAGTATAACCATCATGATAGTGATAAGAAATGTTACGATTATTGATGAGAGACTTCAAGTAACGTTGTTTACGATGAATCTCCTCCACATCTTCTTGACCATACCATTGATATGGAGAATGTGTTTTTGGTACGAAGAAGGATACGCTCACCGTTACAGAACCATTACGTTTGCCTGTAATATCACGGTGCAAGTCAAGCACCTTGTACGCAAGATCTGCAATACCAGCCAAATCTTCGTCTGTTTCTGTAGGAAGCCCCATCATAAAATACAATTTAACCGTGTTCCATCCTGATTTGAAGGCATTAGTACATGCGGCCAACAAATCTTCTTCACTAACGCCCTTATTGATAACGTCACGCATCCGTTGCGTACCTGCTTCAGGCGCAAAGGTAAGACCACTCTTGCGCACTTGCTGTACCTTTTTCGCAATATCGATAGAGAAGCTATCAATACGCAATGACGGTAAGCTAACGCTAACTTGTTTATCTTTAAACTCTTCCATGAGCATATCTACGAGTTCAGGCAATTTAGAATAGTCCGCAGAGCTCAAACTCATCAAGGATATTTCATTGTACCCCGTATTGGCAATTGTATCTTTAGCAATCTGTAACAAACGTTCTGGCGTCTTTTCACGAACCGGACGATAGAGCATACCGGCCTGACAGAAACGACAACCACGCGTACAGCCACGGAATAACTCCAATACAGCACGGTCATGCACTATATCAAGGAACGGTACAACAGGCTTTGTTGGATAGAATACATTCTCTACATCCTCTATAATACGTTTCTCAACGGTTGCAGGTACGTCTTCGAAACGCGGCGTAATCGATTTAAAATCGCCTTGTTCGGTGTATTCTACATCGTATAAAGCCGGGCAATATGTGCCAGGAATTTGGGCTACTTTACGCAAAAAGCCTTCTTTGCCACCTGGGAAGCCTTTGGCTTTTTCTGCTTTAAATAAGTCGATGAATTCATCGCCCCACTCTTCGGATTCACCGAGGGATACGATATCAAAGAAATCAGCAATAGGCTCTACATTATACGCACAAGGGCCACCGCATACAAGCAGTGGAAAATCTAAATCACGCTCCTTAGCATACATAGGAATGCCTGCTAAATCGAGCATATTTAAAATGTTAGTAAAACTCATTTCATATTGAAGCGTAAATGCTAACACATCAAAGTCTTTAATAGGCGTACGTGTTTCTAAGGAAAATAATGGAATATTACGCTTGCGCATTTCCTCTTCCATATCGTGCCACGGTGCAAATACGCGCTCGGCTACCGCATCTTCACGACGGTTTACGAGACCATACAAAATCTTGATGCCCAAATGACTCATGGCCACTTCGTACACATCGGGAAAACCTAAAGCCATAGTTACATCAACAGTACTGTGATCTTTCACGATACTATTGTATTCGCCGCCCGTGTAACGAGCGGGCTTTTGGACATGTTGTAACCATGACGTATCTAATTGAATCATACATCCTCCGTCTTTAATGAAAGACTTCTTTCACAATCAATCCTATGAAAGGATATTAAAATATATATTTTGTCCGCTGTCTAGCAATATTTAATAAAATGCCAATGCTCAGCATATTAGTTGTTAGCGCACTAACACCATAGCTAAGGAATGGCAACGGAATCCCCGTTACAGGCATGATACCAATCGTCATGCCTACGTTTACGAGCACTTCAAAGGCAAACATCGTACCAATACCCGTTGCTAATAACATACCGAAATTATCATTGCAGGTATATGCTACTTGAATGCTGCGATAAATAAGCATAAACAATAATAGCAATACTACAATGCATCCTACAAAGCCAAATTCTTCGCCGATTACAGAAAAGATAAAGTCCGTATGATTTTCTGGTAAAAAGTTCAACTGACTTTGAGTACCATTAAAGATACCTTTACCAAAAATCATACCCGACCCGATGGCAATCTTAGATTGAATAATATGATAGCCAGAACCAAAGGGATCGATATCTGGATTTAAAAATACTAGAATACGTTGCTTTTGGTATTCTTTCAGTACAAACCAGCCCAAAGGCATCAAGAGTAAAGCCACACTCGCAATAATTTTTATAAGCTTTGTTTTGATACCAGATATAAAGAGCATCCCTACAAATATAGCAATATATACGAGGGATGTCCCCAAGTCAGGTTGTAAGAATACGAGAAGGATAGGAATCCCTACATATAACACTGGCATTAATAGGGATTTAAAAGTATCTAACTTGCCAATGCGCGGTTCTAACATTTTAGCCATACAGATAATCATCAATAGTTTAGAAAACTCTGAAGGCTGAATAGTAATTGGCCCCAGTTGAATCCAACGCTGTGCACCTAGTGCGGAGGTACCAACTACCATAACTGCAATTAACATAAGCATGGTAATCACATAAATCATATTCCCCCACCCTTTAAGGCGATGGTAATCTAGAAATTGCATGCCTATAACGACAGCTATATTTGCTAAAAAGAATACGAGTTGTTTTACCACTAAACTACCAAAACCGATAGCCTCATGATTCACATGGGTAGCACTACCAATAGCTGTAAGACCAATTCCGACAAGTAATATAGTACATATGATGATAGTCCAATCGCTATCTGTCCATATTTTACGCCACATCATATCACCTATTTCAACTTGCTACGGCGCCACAAGCTTTGTTTCCCTTGCACCAATAAGCGTTGCGTGGTCCAACCACCACGATTAATGTAATGAACATTGTTAGAATCCTCAAAAATAGACTCACCTACTGTCGCAAGACTTGGTGTGCTATCTTGCTCCTTAGATGCTTTTTTCTTATTTACATAAGCATCGAACTGCTTTTGTACATCGTAGTCTTCCCAACAATCACCGGTAGTTACATAATCAACAAGAGGTGCTAACATAGCTTTAAGTTCGCTAGAAACAAATTCTAACAAGCGACCATCTTGTGTATAGGTCAAAACATCCTCATTATAAGGGATTATAGCCCCTACATATTCAGCGCGAAGAACTTCTAACATATCATATAAATTGATATTCTCTCCATCGATAGGTACTGCATTAAAAGCAATAGCATAATCACGAATATTATGTTCTTGACATACTTGAATCATCCGCGCCCCATTACGTAAGGACACCCATAGAGGATGCGTCACCACGATGCAGCGATTTACTAATTCTAAAATAGACTCTATGCCCTTACCGATACCAGCAGGAGCATCAATTAAAATATAGTCATATGTCTCAGAGAGGCGACGGACTAATTTTTTATATTTTTTACGACCTATATCTTCCCAACGAGCACTTTGGCTAGCTGGTAGAAAATCTAAATTTTCAGCAATTGATACTACGGCATCATCCATATAGTCTTTATCTTCGCTCGCATCTAGTGCGTCGTAAATAATTTCATTTGCCACTCCTAACACAAGATCTAAGTCACGCAATCCAAAATCTCCATCACAAAGCAATACGCGATGCCCTGCATAGCTTAAGGCTGAACCCAAGCAAGCAGTAATCGTAGTCTTACCTACACCACCCTTACCAGATACAATGCCGATTATCTCGCCCATACTAATCCTTTCTTGGTTGCCCACTAGTTACCGCATTCTGAGGTTTTTGCCCATTATTAGAGCTTGTTCCCGCAGCGGTTTCTTTATTACCTTTACTATTTGTATCATTAGATTTCTTATTCACTGGTACATTGAAGTACGCAGCCAATATATCTCGTACGATAGGCCCTGCCGACCCAGCACCAAAGCTACCTTGCTCAACAAGTGCAACCACTACAATTTGTGGCTTATCATATGGTGCATAGGCGACAAACCAGCCGTGATCTCTGCCATGTGCATTCTCTGAAGTACCCGTTTTACCAGCTACATCAATAGGGAATCCTTTAAACAACTCCCCTGCTGTACCACCTTCATTAGTAACGTCACGCAAGCCTTCGCGAACAAGATCCATAATATTTTTTGGTACAGGTAAAATACCGAGTTTGTCTGGGCCAAAGATTTCTTTTGGCGTGCCATCCTTATTATCAATACGGCTCACCACATATGGGCGGTATTTAATGCCACCATTTGCTACTTCACTGAGCATAACAGCCATTTGTAATGGCGTCACCAAGGTAAAAGACTGACCTATGGCCGCATCAAAGGTTTCACCTAAATACCAATCTTCATCATACACTTTGCGTTTATAAGCAGGACTTGCCATATTACCAGAGGCCTCACCAACAAGATTGATGCCTGTCTTTTCACCAATACCAAAGTAGCCAGCATATTTTACAAGTCCTTCTATGCCAACGCGATTGCCCATTTCATAGAAGTAAACATTATCTGATTTTGCAAGAGCTTTATTAAAGTTGAGCCACCCCAATGCTTCGCCTTCTGCATTTCGTTTATCGATAAGCCAATGTTTACCACTATCAAAAATCATTTCTTCAGGGGTAACCTTTTTCAGGTCTAAAGCCGCCGTACCTGTGATAATCTTGAACGGAGAACCTGGTGGATATTCACCAGAAATAACCTTATTATCAAATGGATGATTCTTATCGTTATTCAATTGATTCCACTGTGCCGTTGTAATCCCTTTCGCAAACCAGTTAGGATTAAATTCAGGAGCACTGACCATAGCCAAAATGGCACCCGTATTTGGATCCATTGCTACTACAGCAGCTCCTTGAGCTGGAATACCTTGGGCACGCAACTGTTCTAATTGGTTCTTAACAGCTTCTTCAGCAGCCTTTTGTAAATTTGCATCTATTGTCAAATGGATATTAGCTCCAGGCACTGTATGCTTTCTATCTACCTCCGCAACCGGTCGGCCTGTAGCATCAACCTCTACCTGTTTACCACCATCAGTGCCACGCAAGATGGAATCATATAGTTTTTCAAGACCAGAACGGCCTAAAATAGTACCACCACTAATAAGGGTATTTGGATCTTGCTGTTTTAGCTCTTCTAATTCTTCTTCGCTCACTTCACCCACATACCCAAAGAGCTGAGAAGCCATCGTTTCATATGGATAATAGCGAAGTGGTTCTACATCTATGGTAACACCTGGTAATTCATGACGATGCTCTTCGATGCTTGTAACTACATCCATAGAAATATCATTAGCAATACGAATTGGCTCATAACCATATTTATGATCATTTACCTTTTTTGTAATATCTTCTGGTTTAATTTTCAGCAAAGTTGCCAACTTAGCAACTTCACCTTCGTCTAGAGCCTTCCCCGTAGGCAAAATGGAGATAGTGTATGCCGGTCTAGAACCTACTAAGATCTGACCATTTCGATCGTACATAATACCACGAGCAGCTGTCATGGATACCATGCGCAAACGGTTGCCTTCTGCCTTAGCTTGGTAATAACCACCAGACAAGATTTGCAACGTCATCAGGCGTAATGCCAAGACTATAAATATGCCGGCTACAATGTAAAAGAGTACATCAAAGCGATTCGTTTTTCTTCGTTTATAGAGGCCTTCAAGCACTCTTTCACCCCCTTAATCCTTACCAAATATAACCTTGTTGTTCATCATCTTTACGCCATAACAAACCATGCACAATAGCGCCTAACAAGCCATTCCAGAACATCACGGGTAATACCATATGCCACAAGTATAGTCCAAAGTGCAAATCGCCACCACTAGCTAATATCATAAAGCTACGAATAACGCCATCTAGCAGCGTACAAATAGTTACTATACCACTAGACCAATACCAGCGTTCTTCATAGATACGATGCTTTACGGCAGATAGTAGGTATACCACAATTACGTAAGGGAATAGATGGAGCCCAAAAAAGTTAGATATCAATACATCATGTACGATACCCCCAACAACAGCGGATATCAGCCCCATACGACGACCTTTAAATAAAGTAATCATAACAATTATCGTCAAAATTAAGTTTGGTAACCAATTTGTATGGAAAATAGTAGGCAATAATTGCGCTTGTATAAAATATATTAAAAATCCAGAGAGAGCTAAAGCTAGACGCATCATTGTTTAACGGCCCCCTTTGCACCCTCTACTTGATCTCGTTGTGTTTGAGGCACAAGTTTAGGCTCAAGTTCTGGTTTTTGTGGTGCGCTTAGAGAAGACGAGGTAAGCACAAAAACTTCTTCTAAACGATGAAAATCTACACTCGGTGTGACTACCGCATTTTTAACAAATCCTTCCGAATCATTTTCGATAGATTGCACGTTGCCAACAGGTAGACCTTTCGGATAAATGCCTCCATATCCAGAGGTAATCAACTTATCACCTACCAATACATCACCATCGCGAGCAATATTTACCATAGATGGTGTACGAGGTGTATTGCCATTACCTTTTACAACGCCAGACAAACGAGATTCAGGTCGTTGTACAAGGATACCTATTGCGCTACGCGGATCAAGAATGGTTTGAACGCGAGCAGAATGCGGATATACATCTGTAATAAAACCAACGACACCACTAGGTACAACAACAGCCATATTAACTGCCATACCTTCTTCACTCCCTTTATCAATGGTGAAAGTATTTGTCCAAGTACCGTAATCCTTTGTAATTATACCTGCTAAGGTCATGGAGAATTCTGGATGGCTACTCTTATAGTTTAAAAGCTGACGAAGGCGAATATTCTCTGCCACTACTTCATCGTAGTTAACTACCTTTTGTTCCAATGTAGCTTTACGAGATGCTTCCTCTTCGCGTTCGATAGTAGAGAAAATAGCATTATTAAGTACTGTAAAGCTAGTTTGGACGCCCTCTAATAAACGAGCTGACCCATAAGAGAAAGGCGTTGTAATTCCTTCAAGGGTAACCGTAACAAAGGGAATACTAGTCCGTTGCTTCCACGCAAAGCCGAGCAATGACATTAGGATACAACCAATGACAACGATGATAATTAACTTTTTATCTGACTGTATCATGCTAGTCTCGGCCCTTTCTATTCTTAGAATTTACAATAAAACGCGATAAGCTCACCAAATCAGATGAGGCCCCATTAAGGCCTACCACAACTTTTGTTTCAGGTGCTTCAGGAACGTGAACAGGTACACCTACTTCAGTACCAATCCGATCCGCTAATCCAGATAGTCTTGCTGTACCGCCAGTAAGCCATATGCCATGTTGCATAATATCAGCCACGATTTCTGGTGCCGTAGCACGAATCATTTGCTTAACCTCATCCAAGAGTCCTATCAAACATTCATTTACAACTTGGTACACTTCAGATTGATGAATCACACAACGTCTACCTAAGCCGTTCATCATATCGCGCCCTTGAAAGGCATACTCTGCATCCTCTAAAGGAGCGACAGCTGTTCCTAATGTATGCTTAATATCTATTATAGTTTCATCAGATACGATAATGCCAAAACACTCACGCACATAGCGTAATAAGGCATTATTAATATCAGAACCACCAAAACGAATTGTTTTGCTATCTACGATACCACCTAAAGAAACAATCCCCATATCAATAGTGCCACCGCCGATATCAATAATCATAGATCCTTGTGCTTCAAAGATAGGCACACCACAACCAATAGCAGCCGCCACAGGTCGTTCGATAAGAAATACCTCTCGAGCACCAGCTTGAATAACAGCATCCATCATGGCTCGTTGCTCAACATCGGTCATCCCACAAGGAACCCCTACGACAACGCGGGCTCGACGCAATGCATTAGACACCTTATTAAGAAAGTAGCTAAGCATAGTATGCATAACGCGATAGTCAACTATAAATCCATCCTTTAAAGGCGTTAACGGACGCCATATATCGGGCATGCGCAATACGAGGCGCGCCGCTTCATCACCAACGGCTACTACTTTTTCTTGTTTTGTATCAGTTGCTATAATCGATGGTTCGCTTATAACAGTCCCTCGCGTCCCCCCCATGAGGCGCGTTTGTATGGAACCAATATCTATACTTACATCTTTTCCTAGAGTAGGTAAAATGGAACTCATAGTAATTTCTCCTTCATTACATCATCATTCCATTTTACCATATATAACGCGACTTTTTCCATTGATATCAGTACCTTTCCTTTTGTTAAAAGCACAGATAACGCATAATCCCTGTACTCATAAGTCATACATAAAAATTACATAACTTCATACATACAATCTCATACACAATAAGGAAAAGCACTCATTTATAGGAACTTACCCATGCGTCAAAATTAGGTATAGTTCAAAATGAATGCTTTTAATAATCTTACTTGGCTTTGTTCAGTTTATTTAGGCTCAGCTCAATTTACCAATTTCGCTGAGGCTCGTAAATTCATTATCCCCTATAACAATATGATCGAGTACAGGAATCCCCATAAATTGACCAGCACTAACAAACATTTTCGTTAGCCGTATATCTTCATCACTTGGTCTACTATCACCTGACGGGTGGTTATGGATTAGGATAATAGCCGCTGCATTGCATGCTATAGCTTTTTTAAATACTGCTCTTTGCTCTACAAGACTTGATACCAATCCACCATTAGAGATATGTTCCAACTGAATAAGCTTATTTCGAGATGTTAACATGGCAGCCCACACATGTTCCACATCTTCGTGACGCAGTCGCTCCATCACATATTGAGCTATTACAAAAGGTTGCGAAAAATCTTCATAAGTCTCTTTAATCTTAAGCTCCCCTAGACGCCTACCCATTTCAAGTGCTGCGCATAGCGTCACTGCTTTATCTCTACCAATACCCTTGATTTTGATTAGATTATCTACGGTCATTCGGTTAAGACCATATACGCCATCATCAAAGGATTGTAGGATATCACTTGCCAAAGAAATCGCAGATTGCCCCTTTACCCCTGTGCGCAATAAAATAGCCAACAACTCCTCCATTGCCATATGTGAAGGGCCTAAGGCGAGAAATTTTTCTCGAGGGCGCTGGAATGGTAGCATATCTTTTACACTTACTGTTGGTACTTCCATAGAATCTCTCCATTCAAATAGATAACACCATTTGTAAATCAAACAATAAACACATCTACTCTCTTAAACATTATTCAGCACAGCACAGCACACCACAGCACAGGACAGGACAGGACAGCATAGGATAGGACAGGACAGGACAGCACAGCACAGGACAGGACAGGACAGCACAGCACAG
>CAJZEE010000014.1 GCA_915066865.1 uncultured Veillonella sp. | reverse complement strand
ACTTGGTACAGAATTTAATGTATTAAAAACTGAGAAAAACTATAATAATGAAATTGGCTTACCAAAAACCTTGTTACGTTTGACCGCTGAGCATGAAGCCTGTGTTGTTGAAATGGGTATGCGTGGTCTCGGCCAAATTGAAGAACTGGCGTTGATTGCAGAACCAACGATGGGGATTATTACCAATGTTGGTACTAGTCATATCGAGCTTTTAGGTTCTCGCGAAGCCATTGCTGAAGCAAAAGGTGAGTTGATTCGTTGCTTGCCTGAAAATAGTGTGGCTATCCTTAATGAGGACGATCCATATGTAAAAGCAATGGATAGTTTAGCTAAAGGTAAAACTATTACGTATGGTATTGAACGTAATGCTACATGTATTGGTAGTCATTTGCGCTATAAAAAAGATGGTATTAAGTTTACCTGTAAGTGTTATGATGAAGTTTTTGATATCTTCTTGCCTATGATTGGTGAACACAATGTATATGATGCATTGTCGGCTATCGTCGCAGGTCGTGTGTTAGGTATAAAATCCAATACAATTCGTAAAGGTTTGAGCGAGTTTACTGGAACTCCAATGCGTCAAGAAATCGTTCCGTTTGAAGATATTGTTATCTTAAATGACGCTTATAATGCAAATCCATCATCCATGGCTGAAGCGATTAAAGCTCTTGGTCAATTGGAAGGTAAACGTAAAATTGCAATGCTCGGCGATATGCTCGAGCTCGGCGACTTCTCTGAAGAAGCACATCGCAAAATTGGTCAATTACTTGCTGAAGAAGGATATAGTGTTGTATTTACCTTTGGTGATGCTGCAGCCTTTATTGCAAAGGAAGCGAAAAAAGCAGGTTTAACTGCATTCCGTTGTAACAGCCATTTAGAAATGGCCAACGCATATAGTGATATTCGTGAAAAAGGGGATGTTATCCTTGTGAAAGGTTCCCGTGGTTTACGAATGGAGCGCGTTGTTGAAGAATTAAAGGATCGAGAATAATAGGTAACGGCTAGTTATATCTAGCCGTCCTATTTATTAATAAGTAGAGGATTCATATGATAAATCACATTCTGTTAGCCTTCGTAGCGACTTTCATCATTACGGTAGTGCTAGGTAAAATTGCTATTCCTATGTTGCGTTCTTTGCATGCACAACAAAGTATTCGTGAAGAAGGCCCTGAAAGTCATCAAGCGAAAGCAGGTACGCCAACAATGGGCGGTGCTTTCATGATGGTTGCCCTTGTTATTGGCGTGGCATTGTTTGCACCATGGAATGTGGGCACAGGTATGTTATTATTTTTAACACTGGGTCATTGTTTATTAGGTTTTTTTGATGATTTTGTAAAAGCAGTAAAGAAACGAAATCTTGGTTTAACAGCGAAGCAAAAATTACTTGGACAATTTATATTGGCTGCCGTATTCTGTTATTGCATTACTGAGATTATGGTTGTTCCTACCACATTATGGATTCCTGTTGTAGATATACAATTACAATTGGGATGGGGGTATTATGTATTGGCATTCTTGATTATTGTAGGAGCTACAAATGCAGTAAATTTAACAGATGGTCTTGATGGTCTTGCTGGTGGTACATCAGCAGTGGCGGCGATAGCATTCTCTGTTATTGGCCTGATGGCTGTATCGATGACAAATTCTGTCGGTGCTGAAAGTGTTGCGTACTTCGGTGCTATTATAGCAGCTGTATGTCTTGGCTTTTTGGTATATAATGTGAACCCTGCAAAAGTATTCATGGGAGATACAGGCTCTTTGGCATTAGGCGGTGCCTTTGCAGCAATGGCTATTTTAACTAAAACAGAATTGTTACTTGTGGTGATTGGCGGCATTTTTGTTATGGAAGCATTATCTGTTATTATTCAAGTTATTTCTTTCAAAACACGTGGTGTGCGTGTATTTAAGATGAGTCCTATTCATCACCATTTTGAACTTTCCGGATGGGCAGAACAAACAGTTGTTAATCGTTTCTGGTTTGGTGGAGCTGTTTTAGCCATTATTGGTGTGCTTTTAGCGACTATAACTTTATAAGATAATACTTAACGGAAGTTGTAAATAATGGTATGCTTATTAGATAGGATACATTAATTTTATAAATAGTTTAGGTGATATAGATGGAATATGGAGATAAACATATACTTGTTCTTGGAGCTGGAGCCAGCGGTATAGGTGCATCTTGGGTATTAGCCCAAGTGGGTGCGCATGTTGTGTTAAATGATTATAAGCCTATGACACTGCCTACGGCTGAGGAGAAACGACTCGTTGCGGCAGGGGTAAATATTATTACAGGGCGTCAAGATGAATCCTTGCTAGATGGCGTGGATCGTATCGTTATTTCTCCAGGTATTTCTTTAGACATTCCGATTGTAAAAGCAGCACATGCCCGTGGTATTGACGTGGTCAGCGAAGTAGAATTAGCTTATGAAGTATCTAAATCACCTATCGTAGCTGTTACTGGTACAAATGGTAAGACTACGACAACAACCTTATTAACTAAAGTACTAGAAGGCTCTGGAAAACCAGTTCACGTCGGTGGAAATATTGGTGATTCCCTTAGTGAAGTGGCGTATTCTATGCCTGCAGACGGTTTTTTGGTAGCTGAATTATCTAGTTATCAATTAGAGACAATCAAGCATTTTAGGCCTATTGGGGCTATTATGCTCAATATTACTCCAGATCACTTAGCTCGTCATAAGACGATGGAAAACTATATTGCTGCGAAGGAACGCATCTTTGAAAATCAATTAAGTACAGATTATTTAGTGTTGAATATAGATGATCCCGTTGTAGCTGATATGGAACATCGTGCGCCTAGTCATATTCTAAAGATTAGTCAAAAAAAAGCCGTAGAGAATGGCGCTTATTATGCTGATGGGAAATGTTATATTGCTAAAGATGGGGTAGCAAAATTTGTTATTGCAGATGAAGATATTCATATTCCAGGCAGTCATAATATTGAAAACATATTGACCGTTATTGCTTTATCTTATGCATTGGGCGTACCTGTAGAAACAATTCATCGTATTATTAGTGAGTTCCATGGCGTTGAACATCGTTTAGAACGCGTTAAGACGATTGATGGTATTACATTTTATAATGATTCTAAAGCGACTAATGTAGATTCTGTGGTTAAAGCATTAGAATCCTTTGATCAACAAGTTATTCTATTAGCTGGTGGTCATGATAAAATGACGCCTTTAGAAGACTTCATGGAGTTAGTTAAGGAGAAGACTAAAGCTGTTATTTTCATGGGGGAAGCGGCAGATCGTTTCGAGACGGCTGCAAAAAAGGCTGGTGTGAAGCCGATTTATCGTGCTTTATCCATGAAGGACGCAGTAGAGAAAGGCTGTAAATTGGCAGAGACGGGCGATATTGTGCTATTATCTCCGGCTTGCTCAAGCTTTGATTGGTACAGCTGTTTTGAAGAGCGTGGAGATGACTTTAAACGTTGTGTTCATATGTTGCAAGAGGGAGGACACCATTAATGAAACGTGTTATTATTTCAGGTGGTGGCACTGGTGGACATATATATCCAGCAATAACTATATATAAGGAAATTATGAAACAAAATCCTGATGCAAAGGTGTTATATGTTGGTACCAAGCAAGGTCTCGAGGCTACATTAGTTCCTAAAGAGGGAATAGAGTTTACTACGATTCCTGTGCAAGGCTTGCAGCGTCAATTATCGTTAGGTACTTTAGTTACATTAGGTAAAACTGCTTTAGGCATTGTAAAAGCTAATGCTATAGTTTGTAAGTTTAAACCTGATGTTGTTATTGGTACTGGTGGTTATGTATGTGGGCCTGTTCTCTTGGCTGCAGCATTACATAATATTCCTACTATAATTCAAGAACAGAATGTCATAGCAGGTATTACTAATAAAATTCTGAGTCGTTTTGTTGATGTGGTAGCCCTAGGCTATAAGGATGCGGAAGCATCGTTTTCTAAAGCAAAGCGCGTAGTCTATACAGGGAATCCTGTTCGTCCAGATGTGCTAGTTGATTCGAGAATAGTGGGACGTAACTATTTCAATTTAAGTGATGATACCTTTACAGTACTCATAGCTGGAGGTTCTCGAGGGGCGAGAACTATTAACAATGCTATGATAGATGTACATAAACACTTCCAAGGTGTGAAAGGTATTAAATTAATCCATATTACGGGAAACGGAGAATATGAATCTGTTTTATCCCAATTGGGCATTACCGATGGGGATGGTTTAGGTAGTTCATCTTTGATTTTGCCGTATTTACATGATATGCCAAAAGCACTAGCAGCAGCCGATTTAGCAGTATTTAGATCTGGTGCTATAGGTCTTGCAGAATTAGCAGTTCGCGGTATTCCATCCGTATTGATACCGTATCCATACGCAGCGGAAGATCATCAAACCTATAATGCACGTATCTTTGTACAAGAAGGGGCGGCGCATATGATTGTAGATAAAATGTTGAGTGCTCACGATTTAATAGGGGAAATCGAGATGTTTATGGCCAACCGTGATTTGTTGGCACAAATGGGAGACCGAGCATTGCAATTGGGGAAACCGAATGCGGCTCATGATATTGCAAAATTAGCTTTATCTATTGCAAAGTAACAAGGAGAGGTTTTATGTTAGACGGTATTCACAAAATTCACCTTATCGGTATTGGTGGATCTGGTATGCGTGCGATAGCGAATATTTTGATTCAAAAAGGTTATGATGTATCTGGTTCAGATATTGCTGAATCTGCAGTGATTTCTAAGTTTAGAGATATGGGTGCCACGGTGCATATCGGTCATAATAAAGAATATGTAAATGGTGTTGATGCCATAGTTCGTTCTACAGCGATTCGTGAAGACAATCCTGAAATTGTTGCTGCTAAAGAGCAAGGGATTACCATTTTACATCGTTCTGATATTGTAAAGGCTGTATTAGATGTAACAGATGGTATCGCAGTAGCTGGTGCGCATGGTAAAACATCTACAACCTCAATGATTGGACAAATTTTAGTGGAGGCTAATGCGGATCCTACAGTAATTATCGGTGGCGAAGTAGATTATCTCAAAGGTAGCAGTTGCCTTGGGAAAGGCCATTTTTCCGTTGTGGAAGCGGATGAGAGCGATGGTTCATTTTTAAAATTGCATCCACATACTATCGTTATAACTAATATTGAAGATGATCATATGGATCATTATAAAACTATGGATAACTTGTTAAACGCTTTCTGTGAGTTCGTCGAAACGTTACCAGAAGCAGGCAAAGCTATCGTATGTGGTGATAATGAAAATATTCGTTATGTTATGAGCCGCGTAAAACGTACTTTTATTACGTATGGGTTAGAGGATAATAATGATTATGTAGCAAAAAATATTCATTATGTGGACTCTTCCTTGGTATATGATGTATATCATAAAGGCATTAATATAAGCCGCATCAGCTTGTGCGTGCCTGGAGAACATAATGTATTAAACTCATTGGCAGCCTTTATTGTGGCTCATGAATGTTGCGGTGTAGAGAATCGCTTTATTACAAAAGCGTTAGGTAAATTTATCGGTGCAAAACGACGCTTTGAAACAAAAGGTCATGTTGCTGGCGTCTGGGTTGTCGATGATTATGCACATCATCCAACAGAAATTAAAGCGACCTTAAGAGCAGCAAAAGAGCTTGAAAAACATCGCGTTATTTGTGTGTTTCAACCGCATCGGTATACACGTACAAGCTTGTTGAAAGATGAATTTGCCACTGCTTTTACAAGTGCTGATGAAATATATATGACAGATATTTACAGTTCTGGTGAAGATCCGATTGCAGGTATCGATGGACGTACTATTCCTGACGCTGTTGAAGCTGCTACACATAAGGTTGTACATTATGTACCTTCTGTTGATGATATACCAGCTGTATTGGCAAAAATTGTGCGACCTAATGATCTAGTTATCACAATGGGTGCCGGCTCTATTAATCAATATGGACCTAAATTATTAGCTATATTGGAGGAAGGCTTGCAATGAAAGATAGAAAAATAATCGTATTGATGGGTGGTCCTTCCAAAGAGGCTGAAGTATCTCGCCGTACTGGCGCTGCTATTGCGGAAGCACTCGAAAGTAAAGGGTATAATGCCCAAACATTAGAACTTAATCCTCGTACTGTTTTAAAAGACATTGAATCCTTAGGTGGAGAGATTGTATTTAATGCAATTCACGGTCGTTATGGTGAAGATGGTGCATTACAAGGCTTACTTGAAATGGCAGAAATTCCATATACTGGATCGGGCATCATGGCTCATGCGGTAGGAATGAATAAAAAAGTAAGCAAAGATGTTTTCAAAGGGGCTAATATTCCAACAGCTACTTCTGAATCCTTTAATGGTAATTTAGAATCTGCAGAAGCTATTATAGGACATATTCGTAAACAGTTTACGATTCCTGTAGTGGTGAAATCTGCCACTCAAGGCTCTAGTATTGGCGTTACCATCGTTCGTGATGAGGCACAATTGGAGGCTGCTGTTACAGAAGCGCTAAAATATGATCCGATTCTTGTAGTAGAGCAATTTCTTGATGGTCGCGAATTTACAGTATCCGTTCTTGACGGAAAGGCATTGTCAGTAATTGAAATACGTCCACATTCTGGGGAGTATGACTATACCAGTAAATATACTGTAGGTGCTACAGAATATTTAGTACCTGCGCCTATTAGTGAAGAAATGACTGCTGAGATGCAACGCATAGGGGAACTTGTGTATCGCGAAGTACAAGGCAGTGGGGTTATTCGTGTTGATATTATGACAGATCATGCAGATAATATGTATGTTCTAGAATACAATACTGTGCCAGGTATGACGGCAACGTCTTTAGTACCAAAGGCAGCTAAAGAAATGGGAATTGACTTTCCAACATTATGTGAAAAGATTCTATTAACAGCTAGTATAGGGAAATTTTAAGGGCTGAATAGAACATAAGGAGTTATCTATGGATGACAAGCAATACCATCCATCCAACTCTGGGGAGATGCAGTCTTCTACACCTGTTCATGATGAACGGGCTGTATTTAGAAAACGAGTGTTAAAAATCGGTGGTGCAGTTACTCTCGTGTTGGTGGGATTGTTTACACTACCTATTCCTTTTGGATCCTTAAAAATTATAGGATCGGATAAGGTAACTGTACAAGATGTAATGGTAGCAGGGGATATTCATGAACCTGTAAATATATTGCAAATTAGTACAGAGAAATTAAAAACTAGATTGGCGAAAGACTTACGGGTTGAAGAGGCCCAAATTAGTTATCAATTGCCATTTACAATGGTTGTACGTGTCATAGAGCGCAAAGCTGTTGCAGTTGTACCAGCTCAGTTTGGTTATTTAACACTTGACAGTAAAGGTCAAGTGATTGCATCAGAGCCTGCAATACAAGATACGTCGGTACCAATGATATCAGGTGTTAAGGCGGGAAATATTTTGTTAGGTGATACCGTTGTTGATAAGCCCATTTTAGCGGCTCTTGAATACTTAAACTCTCTTGATGAGAGCACCTTCAAGACTATTGCAGAAGTCAATATAGGAGATCCTGATGCAATAATGGCTTATACCGTATCGGGGGTGCAAATTAGATTAGGAGATAGTAAAGACTTACCTAAAAAAGCCGAGTTAACTCAGTCTATGTTACAAGATATTAAGACAACACATAGCAATGTACAATATATAGATGTTAATGTTTCATCACCATATATAAAAACTGATGTAATACCGGAAGTTAAAAAGCATCAGACTGGAACAAAGACAACAGAAAATTCATCTACTAAGAAGGATGATAAAAAACAAGATAAACAAGGTCATGTTGAAGATAAAAGGTAGATGATTGTCGTGAGACACGAACGGTGGGCAATAGCCTTAGTCAGTTGTATATTGGGTTTCATGGTTGTTACTCAATATAAGATGACTCAAGATAATATAGAAGAAAATATCCGTTTACAACGGGCTGGTGATTTAGCCGTACAATTACGAGAGGCCCAAAGTGAACGTGATGCATTATTAAAACAAATAGAAGAACTTAAACAGTCTGGTGCTAGTAGCAATGTTAAAGCAGATGAACAGTTGATGATGAAAGCGGCTTTAACTAATGTTAAAGGTACGGGTGTTAGTGTATTAATTGAGGATAGCTTAAAGCCAATTCAAAGTGGTGAAAATCCTAATTTATATGTAATTCATGATGAAGATATTTTACGTATTGTTAATGAATTGCGAGCTGGTGGGGCTGAGGCGATAGCTATCAATGATCAACGTCTCATAGGGACTTCTGAAATACGATGCTCTGGCCCGACTATTACTGTGAATGGTAAGGTTTTTGGGGCGCCTTTTACAGTTAAAGCAATTGGTGATCCAAAAACATTAAATTCTGCGCTCACCATGCGAGGCGGTGTGGTGGATTCCTTGAAACACTGGGGCATAAAGGTAACCATAAAGGAAGAAAATGAAATAGCTATTCCAGCTTTTACAGGAACCTTCAGAGAAGAGCATATAAAGCCTAATGAAACAGGAGGTAAAGAATGAATATTTATATCTTTGCCATTGTTGGTTTAATTGTAGGTACTACATTAGGGTGGCTTTCACCATTTCATATACCTATAAGTTATGCAAATTACACATCGGTCGCTGTTCTGGCTGCACTAGATGCTGTATTTGGTGGTAGCCGGGCTGCATTGGAACGAACCTTTGATCTTAGTAATTTTGTACTTGGGTTCTTTTCAAATGTTGTGTTAGCTGTTATTCTTGTATATGTAGGTGACCTCATAGGAATTAACCTATATTACGTAGCTCTTATTGGCTTCGGATTGCATGTATTTATTAATGTAGGCGCTATACGAAAGATTATTATGACTAAGCGATTCTAATAAATCACATTCTATATAGTGGAAAGTTTTTAAATTTTAGTGTAAAATAAATGTAATTGTTATAAGATTGTCAGTATATAAATCGATACATTGGGACGTATATTGATACGATAGATAACGATAAGAGGAGGAAGTTCAATGTCTGATTTTGCAAATATTAAAGTTATCGGTGTTGGTGGCGGCGGTAATAACGCTGTTAATCGCATGGTAGATAGCGATCTTAAAGGTGTTCAATTTTTATCCGCTAATACTGAAAGCCAAGTGCTTGAATTATCTAAAGCGGATGTAACGATTCAAATTGGCGAGAAGGTTACAAAAGGTCTTGGTGCAGGCGCAAATCCACAAATCGGTGAAGAGGCTGCTCAAGAAAGTCGCGAAGAAATTATAAAAGCTCTTGAAGGTGCTGATATGGTATTCGTAACTGCTGGTATGGGTGGTGGTACTGGTACAGGTGCTGCTCCTATCGTTGCAGAATGTGCTAAAGAAATCGGTGCCTTGACAGTAGGCGTCGTTACTAAACCGTTCGCTTTTGAAGGTAAACGCCGTCGTGCACAAGCGGAAAAAGGCATTGAATTCTTGACTCAAAAAGTAGATACTATTATCGTTATTCCTAATGATAAATTGTTGCAAGTTGTAGATAAAAAATGTTCCTTAAGCGATGCATTCCGTACAGCTGATGATGTACTTCGCCAAGGTATCAAGGGCATTTCAGACTTGATTCAAGTTCCTGGCTTGATCAATCTTGACTTTGCAGATGTTAAAACTATCATGACTGAACAAGGCGAAGCATTGATGGGGATTGGTGTTGGCGAAGGTGAAAACCGCGCTGCTGACGCAGCTAAAATGGCTATTAATAGCCCATTGTTGGAAACATCTATCGATGGTGCAAAAGGCATCTTACTCAATATCTCCGGTAGTGCTAACTTAAGCTTGTTTGAAATTAATGAAGCTGCCGAAATTATTTCTGAAGCGGCGGATCCTGATGCAAATATTATCTTTGGTTCTGTTATCGATGAAAGCTTAGGCGATACAGTTCAAATTACTGTTGTGGCAACTGGTTTTAATTCAAATACTAAGAATGTACCTGAATTCGGTAAAACAACAACTACATCCCGTCCGGCATCCACTACAAATACTAACAGTGGTATCCCTGATATCCCTGTATTCATGAAACGCTAATTTATAGATTGTATAATTATTATACCTATCAATTAGTAACTTATTAAGACATACCATTGGTATGTGTATAGGAGGTAAAAATGAAGAAATTAGTATTATTAACTTTAGCAGCTACAGTTGTAGCCGGCAGTGCATTTGCTGCAGCTCCTGTAACAAAAATTAGTGATGGATCCACCAAGGTACAAGCTGATTATGCTTTTAAACAACACGTATCTAACGGTGGTGGCAATAGCAATGATGGTTTCGGTGTTTCTTTACAACACGACCTTTCCAATAAAGCTGCATTACAATACTCTTACGATAAATTAAATGCAAAAAATGGCGATATTAAAGATCATCAATTAGCATTGGTTTATAAGGTACATCCAAATGTAAATCTATATGGTGCAGGTACTGCGATTCGTACAAATGATACTGAACTTGGTTTCCAAGCTGGTGTTATCGGTCATGTACCTTTGACTAATAAAGTAAACGGCTTTGCTAAGGCTGGTTGGGGTAATGATATTAAGCAAACTTATCAAGTAGGTGCTCAATATGAAGTACGCCCTGATGTAGATTTGAATGTATACTATGGCTATGATAAATATAGCGTAGATAGCAATGATAAAACTGCAAAAGGTTTACACGCTGGTGTAGGCTACTCCTTCTAAGGATGATAAGGACCACTCTTTTGAGTGGTCTTTTTTTATATATTTACTGTTTTATTGTATATTTGTTAACTATTTTTCCTAAATAAGGTACTTAATTATTATATATATATTTAATAAGTGTTGAATTACTAATAGTTAGTTAAATCTTCTATGTATACAATATATTTACTGAATATACGTTGTATATTTAAATCAGTTTAGGTATGATAAATGTGTAATATTCATTTCAGATAGGATGGTGCAAGTTATGACAAGTGTTGCTGCAAAGCATGCAAAAGGAAAAAAATTAAAAGACGTAATCTTCGTAACTGCTGGTCAAGCTCAAGCTGATGCTAAAGAAAATGGCCGTGAGAATGTTGTGAATGGTACTTTGGGTGCTATTCATGATGAAGAGGGAAACTTAGTTTTTCTTAAGACCGTTAAAGAAGAATATTTGAGTCTTTCGGATTCTGAACATGTTGGTTATGCACCAATTGCGGGTATTCCAGATTTTTTGTGTGCTGCTGAAAAAGAATGTTTTGGTAATTTCCGTCCAGAAGGTCATATTCGTAGCATTGCTACCGCAGGTGGCACTGGTGGCATTCATCATTTGATTCATAACTATACAGAGCCTGGTGATGAAGTATTAACAGCGGATTGGTACTGGGGTGCATACCGTGTTATTTGTAGTGATACTGGACGTACACTAGTTACGTATTCCTTATTTGATGAACATAATAACTTTAATCATGAAGCATTCCAAAATCGTGTAAACGAATTGGCGGCTAAACAAACAAATGTGGTTGTTATCTTTAACACACCAGGTAATAACCCAACCGGCTACTCTATTGAGGATAAAGAGTGGGATTCTATCCTTAATTTCTTGAAGGATTTAGTTGCTATTGGTCGAAATAATGTGATTATTGGTATTGATGTAGCATATCTTGATTACTCTGGTGAAAAAGATGAGGTACGTGCGTTCTTCAATAAATTTAGTCATTTACCAAAAGAAATTCTCACCTGTGTGTGTTATAGCTTATCTAAAGGATTTACTATGTATGGTCAGCGCGTTGGTGCGATGATTGGGATCTCTGACGATGAAGAAATAGCTGATGAGTTTTTCGAAGTTAACAAATCTACAAGTCGTGCCACATGGTCCAATATTTGTCGTCCCGCAATGCGTACAATGGCTAATATTGTGGCTGATCCAGCTAAGTTTAAGGAATATGAAGCTGAACGCAATTGCTATTATCAATTAATTCGCGATCGTGCTGATATCTTTAAACAAGAAGCAGCACAAGTGGGACTTCCTATGTTACCTTACCGCGGTGGCTTCTTTATTACAATTCCTACAGACTCTGCGAATGCTATCTGTGAAGAATTGAAAAAAGAGCACATCTATGTGATTGCATTAGCAAATGGTATTCGTATAGCAGCATGCGGTATTCCTAAATGTCAAATGACAGGTCTAGCTGAAAAAATTTATAATGCCATGAAACGTCTTGGTAAATTATAATACATAAGTAAATTATACTAAAAACCACTTGATACATGTATCAAGTGGTTTTTAGTATGTAGATATAAATTTGATTGAATAAATATAAAAGGATATTAGTAATGTAATCAATTTTGTTTATTTGTTACATTAGTGAATATCTTTATGCTCTTTAATGTCTTTATCAGCTTCTTTTGCCAAGTTTTCAAGTGCTCGTTTAGGAGCGGTTCTTTCACCTGTTTCTGGGTCTATAAATTCAACGCGGTCCAAGGTGCTTGTAATTTGACCACGAATGAAGCTTAAGTAGATTTCGTATAGTTCTTTTTTTTCTGCTAATTCCTCTGTCGTTAATTCGTGACCGGATTTTTTCTTTGCGGCTAGTTCATTTATTCGTTTTAATGTATCGTTAATATTACTCATATGCGCCTCCTGTATTCTATATTAGAATAGCATGTTTTATTATAACATAGAACTTAATGAATACGTATGGTAAGATATAAGTTGTACGCGTCTGTACTTTCACAGGTGAGAAAGGAGAACTGTATGCGTGTAACAAAAGCGATAAAGGCAGAGCAGTTGAAATTGTTACAAGAGCATTATTTTGATGCAAAACCTGCTCTTGAGTATACAAATGAATTTGAATTATTAGTTGCTGTAGTTTTGTCTGCACAATGTACGGATGAACGGGTCAATATTGTTACTAAACGATTATTTCCTGAACTTAATCATCCTGCAAAGATGCTTGAAATCGGAGTTGCTAAGTTAGAGACTCTCATTAAAGATTGCGGTCTTTATAAGTCCAAGGCAAAAAACTTAATTGCTACTTGTCAAATTTTAGTTGACCGATATCATGGAGAGGTGCCTCGTGAGTTTGATCAACTCGTTGAATTGCCTGGTGTGGGGCGTAAAACAGCAAATGTTGTGGTATCCGTTTTATTTGGTACACCAGCCATTGCGGTAGATACACATGTATTTCGCGTGTCTAACCGATTAAAATTAGGTATTGCTAAGACGCCAGAAGAGATGGAACAAAAGTTACAAAAGGCAATTCCAAAAAAGGACTGGGCTGCCGCACACCACTGGTTAATCTATCATGGCCGTAGATTGTGTAAGGCTCGTAAGCCTTTGTGTAATGAATGTTTTTTAAATCATCTATGTCCTTCAGCCGGAAAGGTTTAATATGAAAGTAAATAACGAAGAATTTATTGCCCTTTGTGCTAATCATGGTATTGAGGGAATTGATATTGTAAATGAGTTAATGCGTTTTAAAGTGCTAGATCAATTGATTTCTAGTAATGCTAGCTCCCGTGAGTGGGGTGTAACGGCAGATGATTTATATGCGTTAGCAGAAAAATCCACAGTAGAATCCTTTGGTCCTGTACCATATGATTTGAATACATTCCAAGCTCTTTATGGACCATCCTTTAGAGTGGAATTGTTTGATTTTATTAGTGACACAGGCATTTTAGAAGGTCTAGATGTAGGCACTATTTGGGAAATTCCTGTTCGTGAAAGTATCGAAGCTCATAGTAAAACGGGAGAATTGGTTCTGTATGCTTATGTAGAAGAATATGCAGGCATGGTTGAAGAGATTCTTCAATCTTATGAAGATAAAAAAGTCGTTCTGTATACGGCATCTCCCGTGTGTTATAGCATTTTGACACGTTTATATCCGATGGCTCAAATCATTAATCAATGGCCTCATCGTAGCTATTTTGACCATATCTTTACAGGCACAGTTGGTATGTTCCAATCCTCTGAAGATATTGTAGAAGAGGTCGCTAACGGATTACATAACTTGGTTCCAGAAGGGACTGCTCAATTATTCTTACCTGCTACAATGGCACAAAATCAATTGGGCTTAAATAATATGGCGTTGCAATTTTTCTTGAACCAAAAACGAGTAGAAGCTATACGGGAATGGACTCCATTAGGGGCTTATGAAATCGTATATGGTAAATACGATGTAAAAAAAATGCGTGTTGGTCTTCGTGAACGTGTAGGGGATGAGTGGAAAACAATTAATTATATTCCATTACCTCATGGCGTATTTGCGCAATTGCCAGTATTTACGGTATTAAATTATGGCTTGTCCTTGCGTTCTATTTTGTTGCCCGGCAGTCAAACGGACGTAGCCTTAGGTCAAGATGGTATTTATTGCATTGATAGCCGTGTATCTGAATTAGGTCGCACTGCTCTTATTGAAAGTGGAGCTTATTTTCTTACTTTTAAACGTCATACTGATCATACTGATGTAGATATTACGACAGAAGCGCCTGTAGATGATATGTACTGGATGTTCCCAGATGCTGAATTAGCATATATGTGGTATGCCTATTTCTGCAGCACTACGGGTCAAACATTGATTCAAGAAATCTCCATGCTCGTTCAAACAGATGAATCCTTTGGCTATATGCTTAGTAGCGTACGTCGTCGCGTATTAGATGTAAAGGATGAGACCCAACTAATTGAATCTGTACAGGCTGCTGACGAGGCATATATTAAGGCTGTTACGGAGGCTACAACGAGTTGGAAAGAGACCGTAGATTCATTAGGTGCACAAGTTATGCCACCTACAGCTTCTATTGATATTGAAGATTATAGTGACTATAAAAAAGAATTGTAAATCATATAATTTTGGTTTAAAATATATCGTATCCTAAAAAATATAAACTACTAAATATAGTAGATACGAAACATAGCATATGAATATGTAAGAAAGGAGGATCTATGGCAGTTATTAATTTTGAAATCTTCAAGGTTATTGGTACTTTATCTGAAGATAAAGATGGTTGGAAAAAACAATTAACATGTACTAGTTGGGGAAAATACAATCCTAAGTTTGATCTTCGTGCTTGGGATAGTGAATATACAAGCATGAAAAAAGGTATTACCCTTTCTTTAGAGGAGCTTATTGCATTGCGTGACATCCTCAACGAAAGTGACTTGGAAGCTATTTTAGCTGAGGCTATTGAAGAAAAGCAAGCGTCCAAGGAATAGTATTGGTTACTTGCATTTGTGCAGGTGTCATGCTATAATCTATAAGAATAATATTGATTGCTGGAAAGAGGTGTATAGAATGAAACAAGGTATTCATCCAGACTATAAAGAAGCTACAGTAACTTGCGGTTGTGGCAACACATTCAAAACTGGCTCTGTAAAAGAAGACCTTCGTGTAGACGTTTGCTCCAAATGCCATCCGTTCTTCACTGGTCAACAACGTGCGGCTCAAGCTCGTGGTCGTATTGAACAATTTAACAAACGTTACGGCAAATAAATAATTTGTTTTGTAATGTAACATGTATTGGCAGGGCTGTTGGCTCTGCCTATATTTGTTTATGAGAGGAGATCTTGTGAACAGAGAACGTATAAAAAAGTTTGTCGGAGGACAGGCTGTGATCGAAGGTGTCATGATGAGAGGACCTGGCTATACGGCAACTGCCGTACGTGAGCCTGCAGGAACTATTGTAGTTCAAAAAGAGGCTACAAAGTCCATTGCTGACACATATCCAATCTTGAAAAAACCATTTCTTCGTGGCTGTGTAGCTCTCTATGAATCTCTAGTGATAGGCATGAAGGCTTTATCCTTCTCAGCTAAGGCCGCTGGTGATGAAGAGGAAGAAATGTCTAATAGTGAAATTGCCATTACCATGGTTATTTCTACACTATTTGCGATAGCAGTATTTTTGGCATTGCCTACATTTATCGTAAAGTTCATTCCTGGTGTACAGGATAATCATATAGTATTAAATCTCATTGAAGGTATCATTCGTTTAGTACTTTTCTTACTTTATATTTGGGGGATTGGTCTTACGAAGGATATTCAACGAGTTTTCCAATATCATGGGGCAGAGCATAAAACGATTCATACTTATGAATTAGATTTGCCTTTAACTGTAGAAAACGTTCGCCAACAAAGTCGCTTGCATGCGCGATGTGGTACAAATTTCTTACTTATTGTTATGGTAGTTAGTATCTTTGTATTTGCTTTCTTGGGTTGGCCCAATTTGTTGGAACGTATCGTGAGCCGCGTACTCCTTATGCCTGTAGTAGCTGGTATTGCGTACGAGGTAATTCGTCTTGCTGGACGTAGCGATCATTCTTTTGTAAAAGCTCTTATTAAACCAGGTCTTGCGTTACAATATATGACAACGCGTGAACCAGAGGATGATCAAATTGAAGTTGCTATACGAGCTTTAGAAGAGGTCCGTCCGCCTGAGAGTGACGCATATGAAGAGGAATAAACATGTTAGTTGATAAATTACAAGTTATTGAAGATAAATTTATGGATCTTGAGCAGCGCATTAGTGACCCAGAGGTCATTGCTCGCCAAGATGAATGGCGTAAATTGACCCGTCAACATGCTCAATTATCTGAAACCGTTGAAACGTTCCGTACTTACAAAAAAGTTTTATCTGGTATTGATGAAGCTATGGAAGTTATTGAAGATAAATCCATGGACGAAGAATTCCGAGAAATGGCACAAGAGGAATTGAAAGAGTTAAAACCTCAAAAAGAGGAATTGGAAGAAAAGTTGCAAGTTCTATTATTGCCTAAGGATCCTAATGATGATAAAAATATTATCATCGAAATTCGCGGGGGCGCTGGCGGTGATGAAGCTGCATTATTTGCAGGCGACTTGTTCCGAATGTACACAAAATATGCGGAAAGCCAAGGCTGGCGTTGTGAGATTATCGATGCTAATGAACCAGAGCTTGGTGGCTTTAAAGAGGTTATTTTCTCTGTGGATGGTGAAAATGTATACTCTAAGATGAAATTTGAATCTGGTGTACATCGTGTACAACGTGTACCGGCTACAGAAACACAAGGCCGTGTACATACATCTACAGTTACAGTAGCCGTATTGCCAGAGATGGAAGATGTTGATATTGAAGTTAATGAAAAAGATTTAAAAATTGATACATATCGTGCGAGTGGTGCCGGTGGTCAGCATATCAATAAAACTGAGTCTGCTGTTCGTATTACACACTTACCATCTGGTATCGTTGTAGCGTGTCAAGATCAACGATCTCAATTACAAAACCGTGAAAAAGCTATGCGTGTATTACGTGCTAAGTTACAGGATCAAGCTGAACAAGAGGCCATTTCTAGTATGGCTGCAGATCGTAAGAGTCAAGTCGGTACAGGTGATCGTAGTGAACGTATTCGCACCTATAACTATCCACAAGGACGCGTTACAGATCATCGTATTAACTTAACATTATATAAATTAGATGCTATTTTAAATGGCGATCTTGATGAAATTATTCAAGCCTTAAATGCTGCAGACCAAGCGGCAAAAATGCAGGAGGCCAATACAAATGCATAAGGAGATTTGGACAATCGGTCGTATTCTCCAGTGGACAGAGCAGTACTTTCAAAGCAAGGAGATGGATACACCTCGACTTGATGGGGAAGTACTGCTTTCTCACATTTTAGGCAAGGATCGTATTTATCTATATACCCATTATGACCAACCGCTTATTCAAGAGGAACTCGATGCTTTTAGACCTCTCGTTCAAGAACGAGCTAAGGGTCACTGTGTAGCGGCGATTATTGGGGAAAAGGACTTTATGGGATTGACCTTTAAGGTTAATGATAAAGTATTGATTCCTCGACCTGATACAGAAACTTTGATTGAGTATGTACTAGGCACATATCCAAAAGATAGCGATATGCGTGTACTCGATGTATGTACGGGTCCTGGTACGATATTGTTAAGTCTATTACACTACTTGCCGAATGCGTGTGGAGTAGGACTTGAAATATCTACCGATGCTTTGTCAGTGGCTGAGGAAAACTGTGAAAGGTTTAATTTAAATGATCGTGTTCAATTTATAGAATCCGATATGTTTTCTGGTTTGGTAGCTAAAACTGAGAGGTTTGACCTCATCGTATCGAATCCACCATATATCTGTACAGGGGATGCTAAATTATTGTCTCAGGACGTGTTAAATGAGCCTCATATTGCCTTATTTGGTGGTGAAGATGGACTTGATTTTTATCGTATTTTGACTAAATCATGCGGTATATATTTAAAATCGCAAGGCCGTATAGCTTTTGAAATAGGTTTTGATCAAGCTGAGGCTGTAAAGTCTTTATTAGAGGAAACAGGGCAGTATTCTAATATTCGATGTATTACTGACCTTGGTGGAAATAATCGCGTTATAACAGCTGTGTATGAGGGATAATATGGATACTCAAATTATTACAAATCCATCAGATCAAGAACTAGATATGCTTGCTTGCGCTTTGCGTAATGGTGAATTAGTGTCCATTCCTACAGAAACTGTATATGGATTAGGTGCTAATGGGTTAGATCCGGAGGCGATGGATAAAATCTACATCGCTAAAGGTCGCCCTTCCGATAATCCACTTATTTTACATGTTCCTAATAGTGAAAGTATAAAACCTTTAGTAACAGAGGTTTCAAATACGGCACAATTATTAATGGATACGTTTTGGCCTGGTCCGTTGACAATCACATTGCCTAAATCAGATTTAGTGCCAGATCGTGCTACAGGCGGGTTACCTCGTGTTGCTTTACGTTGCCCTGATCATGAGCTTTGTCGAGCTTTATTAGAGCGTGCTGGTGTACCTATAGCGGCTCCTAGTGCTAATATATCTGGACGGCCAAGTCCCACAACGGCACAAGATGTTTATCATGATATGAAGGACCGTATTTCCTATATTTTAGATGCTGGTTCATGTACGATTGGTGTAGAGTCTACTGTGGTGGAAGTTCATGATGATAAGGTCATTATATTGAGACCTGGTGGAATTACAAAAGCACAGCTAGAAGATGTTGTGTCTACTGTTGAGTATGATACTGCTCTTGTTAATGCAACAACTAAGCCAAAGGCTCCCGGTATGAAGTATACCCATTATGCTCCTGATGCACCTATGACAGTTGTTGTAGGCAGTCCAGAAGATGTAGCAAGTACTTTCAAAGAGCTTTCTGCAGAGGTAGAAGGTCCCATAGGTTGTTTGGTAAGTCATGAAACGTATAATTTGATTAAAGGGGATACACGCTTTATATGTCATTGTTTTGGCCATCATAGTGATGCTTTATCATTAGGTCATGACTTTTACAAAAGTCTATTACATTTTAATGAAAATCATGTTACCCTAATCTTGGCAGAAGGTGTTGATGATGACGGTTTTGGTGTTGCTATTATGAATCGTATGGAGAAGGCATCGAGCCATCATATCATTTATAAGTAAATTTACTAGCATAAAAATGTCCACTGATAATAGAAATATGTCTTTACATATTGGATGAATTTGCTATAATGTATAAAGTAATCACAAAATGTGATTAAGTAAGGATGTTATTATGAATATTTTATTTGTGTGTACCGGTAACACTTGCCGTAGCCCTATGGCTGAAGGTATTACACGGGCACTTGCAGCGGAGCAACATAAGGATGTTACCACTGTATCGGCTGGGTTATTTGCCGCTTATGGCGCAAAACCAACTGAACAAGCCGTGGAAGCCGTCCGTTCCATTGCAGATATTTCTGATCATGAATCGAGACCATTGACGATGGAACTCGTGAATGCAGCAGATCTTATCATTGGTATGACGAAAGATCACAAATCTGTACTACTTCGCCAATTCCCATTTGAGGAAAGTAAAATCAAAACGATTTCCGAGTGGGGTGGTCAAGATGGTGATGTTACGGACCCATATGGATCTGATCAAACCGTATATAATCAATGTGCGGAACAAATTTATCACTTAGTAGAGGCTGGTCTTATATCAGTGCCTCAGAAGGCGTAGGAGATGAAATTATGAAAGTTGCAATCGGTTGTGATCATGGCGGATTAAATTTAAAGGCATCCGTTAAGGAATTGTTAAATGCATTGGGACATGAAGTAGAGGACTTTGGCTGTCATACAGCTGATTCTTGCGACTATCCTGATATTGCTGTACCTGTAGCAAATGCAGTTGTATCTGGTCAAGTAGACAGAGGTATTTTGATTTGTGGTACTGGTATTGGTATCGGTATTGCAGCAAATAAGATTGCAGGTATTCGCGCTGCTCTTTGTCATGATACATTCTCTGCGCATGCATGTCGTGAACATAATGACGCTAATATTCTCACAATGGGGGAACGCGTTATCGGCCCCGGCCTTGCAAAGGACATCGTTACTATTTGGATGGCAACGGATTTTGAAGGTGGCCGTCATGAACGCCGTGTGAAAAAGATTAAAGCCTTAGAGAAGTAATACATCGTTACCTTATACGCATATATTTACATGAGGAGGATACTTATGAGTTTCTTAGAAAAACAAGACCCTAATATTCAAGCTGTTATCAATCAAGAATTAGCACGCCAACGCGATAAATTAGAAATGATCGCTTCTGAAAACTTTGTTTCTCAAGCAGTAATGGAAGCTCAAGGTAGCGTATTAACTAACAAATATGCAGAAGGGTATCCTGGTAAACGTTATTATGGCGGTTGTGAAAATGTTGATGTTATCGAAACATTAGCTATTGAACGAGCAAAACGCTTGTTCGGTGCAGAACATGCTAACGTACAACCTCACTCTGGGTCTCAAGCAAACTTTGGTGTGTATTTCGCATTATTACAACCAGGTGATACTATTGTGGGCATGAATTTATCCCATGGTGGTCATTTAACTCATGGTTCTCCTGTTAATGTATCTGGTACATATTTCAACGTAGTACCTTACGGTGTAGATGCAGAAACACAACAAATCGATTATGATGAGTTCCGTAAAATCGTTTTAGAAGCAAAACCTAAATTGATTATCGCTGGTGGTAGTGCTTATAGCCGTCAAATTGACTTCAAAAAAATGGCTGATGTAGCTCATGAAGTTGATGCTATCTTCATGGTAGATATGGCTCACTTCGCAGGCCTTGTAGCAGCAGGTTTACATCCAAATCCTGTAGAATATGCTGATATCGTTACTACAACAACTCATAAAACATTGCGTGGCCCTCGTGGTGGTATGATTCTTTGCAAAGAAAAGTATGCTAAAGCAATCGATAAAGCCATTTTCCCTGGCATCCAAGGGGGTCCTTTGATGCATGTTATCGCTGCTAAAGCCGTAGCATTTGGTGAAGCTTTACAACCTGAGTTCAAAGTATATGCACAACAAGTCATCGACAATGCAAAAGCGTTGGCTGCAGCATTGCAAGAAAAGGGCTTAACAATTGTTTCTGGTGGTACAGATACTCATGTTATGCTTGTAGATGTTCGTAATACTGGTTTAACTGGTAAAGAAGCTGAACACTTACTCGATGAAGTAGGTATTACATGTAATAAAAATACAATTCCATTTGATCCAGCTAGCCCATTTGTAACAAGCGGCATTCGACTTGGCACGCCAGCTCTTACGACACGTGGTTTGCAAGTGAAAGATATGGAAGAAATTGCCGATATTATTGCAGTGGTTCTTAAAAATCCTGAAGATAAATCGGTCCATGAAGAAGCTAATAAACGTGTCGCTACACTTTGTGAAGCGTATCCATTGTACTAATCGTTTACATTAAAATTACATTATATATTTATAGTCCTATAAGTTTATAGGTAGTATAAAAGGGGTGTGCCCTCGGCACATCCCTTTTAATATTTTTATGGCATGATTTTCTAATCTGTGATAGAGTAAATATGATAGTTAATCGCTAGAATGGGATATGTATATTGTTTTATAGGAGGATAGTCATGAAAGTTAATGTTATGACACATCCATTGATTCAACACAAAGTTACATTGATGCGTGACGTACAAACAGGCTCTAAAGATTTCAGAGAACTACTTGATGAAATTACTATGTTGATGGGGTATGAAATTACACGCAACTTACCACTTGAGGATGTGGAGGTAGAAACACCATTAACTAAAATGATTGGCAAACGAATTGCAGGTAAAAAATTGGGTATTATTCCAATTCTTCGCGCTGGTCTAGGTATGGTAAATGGTATGCTTAGTTTAATTCCAACTGCAAAAGTTGGTCATATCGGTTTGTACCGTGATCCTGAAACTTTGAAACCAGTAGAATACTACTGTAAACTACCATCTGACGTAGGCGAACGTGACTTTATCGTAACTGATCCAATGCTTGCTACTGGAGGAAGTGCAGCAGCAGCTATTACATTGTTAAAAGAAAAAGGAGCTAAGCATATTAAGTTAATGTGCTTAGTGGCTGCTCCTGAAGGTGTAGAGGCTGTAAATAAAGAACATCCTGATGTACCTATTTATGTAGCAGCACTTGATGAAAAGCTTAATGATCATGGTTACATCTTGCCTGGCTTAGGTGATGCAGGTGACCGTATCTTCGGTACAAAATAAAGGGAGTTTTGTAGGGGGAGTATTAATATGTTTTGGGTAAAATGTATATTGGGGTACATTATTTCTTTTATTAGTTCAGCATTTCTTGTTGATTTTCTTTTTCCATTTGGTCCTTCAAGACCAATTGAATTAGTTCCTGTTTTTGCAGCGATGTTTTTAATTCCAGCTATTATTGCTAATAAAAAAGGACGGTCTTTTTTCATTTGGTTAATTTATAGTAATCTAATATGGATTGTTGCACTAATTCACTCTATTTCTATTAGTGAAAATGATAAAGTTAAGGTTAAAGCTTCTAATCTCAAGAAATGTCCTTATTGTGGTGAGTTTATTCGTGTAGAAGCGGTTAAGTGTCGATATTGTCAATCTGACTTACCTGTATCTGAGCCAATAATCAATAATGTAGCAACTGAAAGTACAAAAGTTTTGACTCCGATGGACTTGAAACCATTTGAAGACTATTCTAATAAGTCAAAGAAATAGTGATTTTTAAAAAACGCCCCATTAGGGCGTTTTTTACTTGAATAAAATGCACATAGGGTATAAAATAAATGTGTAAAGGAATTTTTTTATTTTAGGTGGGACGGATTTTGTTCACATGGGACGAAAAACGATTCATACGATCCAAACGGGTAAAGGAGGGACCCGATGAACGAATTTCTAATGATATGTGAACGTATTGTTCCTGAAATTGTTAGCGTATTGAAGGAGCGATACAAAATACTAAACCACCTTGTTTATGAAGAGCCTATAGGCCGTAGGACATTAGCTACTGCAACGGACCTTCCTGAGCGAACCGTACGAAGTCATATTGAGTTAATGCGTGCTAATGGTCTTGTAGACATTTATAAACCAGGGATTTTTCTCACTGATGAGGGACATGCAATTGTTCCAAAGTTGCGAAATTTTTTAAATGAGCTAGATCGTATTAACGAGCTAGAACATCGATTGACTGAAGCACTTCATATCGATAGGGTTATCATCACTCCTACTGAAGGAACCTTGATGGTTAAAAAGTTAGGTTTTGCAGCAGCAAAGCTATTACAGGAATTATTAGAGCCTGACTCTGTAGTTGCCATCAGTGGTGGCAGTACAATGGCTGCAGTAGCTGAAGAGATGCCAGTATTACCATTTAATCCTATTGTTGTACCTGCCCGGGGTGGCGTTGGTGAGGTAGTGGAGTATCAAGCTAATGTAATCGCTTCTGTGTTAGCTGAAAGACTTCGCGGGTCCTATAAGATGCTCCATTTACCTGATGGACTTTCACAAGACTCATTACATATGCTCATGACTTGTGAACCGCAAATTAAAGAAATTGGAGATCTCATTAGTAGGACTGACGTACTATTATTTGGTATTGGTACTGCAATGCGCATGGCAGATCAGCGCCATATTGCTGATGATGTGCGTAAGCAGTTGATAGATAATCATGCGGTAGGTGAAGCACTTGGTCAATATTGTGACATTGAGGGTAAGTTAATTTATTCTACTAATAATATTGGTTTATCACTTCCTGATGTAGTAAAGGTTCCCAATGTTATTGCTGTAGCTGGTGGACAAGAAAAAGCGAATGCTATTATAGGTGTGATGCGAGCTTGTCAAAAAGGTATACTCATAATTGATGAGCAAGCAGCGGAGGGGATGCGTCAATTGTTACAAATTTCTGCCTTATAGGCGAATTAGTAGTTATAAATTTTAGTTTGAAATTTGGTTAAAATTTTTGTTATTAGGAGGATTTAACAATGGCAGTAAAAGTTGGTATTAACGGTTTTGGTCGTATTGGTAAATGTGTAGTTCGCGCAGCGATTAATAATCCTGACGTTGAGGTTGTAGCAATTAATGCAACTGGTGATAATGAAGGTACTGCATTATTGTTAAAATACGACTCCGTACATGGTACAATTCCTAACGAAGTAACATTCGACGAAGAAAATATCTATGTTGATGGCAAAAAAATCCGCGTATTCCACGACCGCGATGCTTCCAAATTACCTTGGTCTGAAGAAGGCGTAGAAATCGTAATTGAATGTACAGGTAAATATCGCGATGCAGAAGAAGCAAAAGTTCATTTAGAACAACCTACAGTTAAAAAGGTATTGATTTCTGCACCTGGTAAAAATGAAGACTTAACTATGGTTATGGGTGTTAACCAAGATATGTACGATCCTGCAAAACACCATATCATCTCCAATGCATCTTGCACAACAAACTGTTTGGCTCCATTCGCTAAAGTATTATGCGATGAATTCGGTATTAAACGCGGCATGATGACTACTATTCATTCCTATACAAATGACCAAAAAATTCTTGATGCACGTCATAAAGACCCTCGTCGTGCTCGTGCAGCTGCTATGTCCATCATCCCTACAACTACTGGTGCAGCAAAAGCTGTTGCTAAAGTATTGCCTCAATTAAAAGGTAAATTAGATGGTTTTGCATTGCGCATTCCTACTCCAGACGTATCTGCTACAGATCTTGTTTGCGAACTTGAAAAACCGGCTACTAAAGAAGAAATCAATGAAGCATTCCGCAAAGCAGCAGCTGGTGAATTAAAAGGTATTCTTGGTGTATCTGATGTACCATTGGTATCCTGTGATTTCAGCTCTGATCCTCGTAGCTCCATTGTTGATGCTGATTTGACAATGGTTATGGATGGCAACATGGTAAAAGTTGTTTCTTGGTATGACAACGAATGGGGTTACTCCGAACGTCTTATCGACATGGCCGCATTTGTAGCAAGCAAAGGCTTATAATCAGGAGGCTTTGATGAAACAAACAATTGAAGGTTTACAAGTAGCTAATAAAACAGTATTTGTTCGTGTTGATTTTAATGTTCCTATGAAAGATGGTGTCATCACTGATGACACTCGTATTCGTAGTGCATTACCTACTATCAATTACTTAATCGAAAAAGGGGCAAAGGTTATCCTTGCTTCTCACTTTGGTCGTCCTAAGGGAGAACGCAAACCAGAAATGTCTTTGGCACCATGTGCTAAGCATTTATCTGACCTTATCAACAAGCCTGTAGCATTCGTAGATGACTGCATTGGTCCTAAAGTTGAAGAAGCTGTAAAAGCATTACAATCTGGTGATGTATTGATGCTTGAAAATTTGCGTTACCACAATGAAGAAACTAAAAACGACCCTGAGTTTGCTAAGCGATTGGCATCTCTTGCAGATGTTGCTATCAATGATGCGTTTGGTGTATCTCACCGTAATGCGGCATCTGTAGTCGGTATTGCTGATTATATCCCTATGGCAGCAGGTTTCTTGCTCAAAAAAGAAATTGACGCATTAAGTGCAGCTGTAGTACATCCCAAAACACCTATGGCAGCAATCATTGGTGGCGCGAAAGTTACAGATAAAATCTCCGTTATTTCTAACTTATTGCCTAAAGTTGATGTAATGATCATCGGTGGCGGTATGGCTAATGCGTTCATTAAAGCACAAGGTTGTAATATTGGTAGCTCCTTATTTGAAGAAGGTCAAGAAGTTATTGCTACAGACCTTGTTATGGAAGCTCGCGTAGCAGGTGCTAAATTACTGACACCTATCGATGCTGTAGTTGCAGATGCTTTCAGCAACGATGCTAATACTAAAATTGTAGATGTTGATCAAATCGAAGACGGCTGGATGATATTAGATATTGGGCCTAAAACCCGCGAACTTTATGTAGAAGCATTGGCGCCAATGAAGACTATTATTTGGAATGGTCCTATGGGCGTATTTGAAATGGAAAACTTTGCAGCTGGTACAAATGCAGTAGCGAAAGCTGTAGCTGAATCTGATGCGATGACTATCGTTGGTGGTGGCGACTCTGTAGCAGCCATTGAAAAAAGTGGTTTAGCAGATAAAATTAGCCACATCTCCACAGGTGGCGGTGCATCTTTAGAATTCTTAGAAGGCAAAATTCTACCGGGTATTGCTGCATTGTCCGAGGCATAATATGAGAAAACTCATTATTGCAGGGAATTGGAAAATGAATGGCACCATTGCATCTGGATCAATTCTGATCGAAGCGTTTAACAGCGTGTTACAAGATATGGAATTGTTTTGTGATGTAGTTGTATGTCCGCCTTTCACAGCCATCGAACATGCGGTAGCATTGACGAAAAATACAGCTATTGAAGTAGGCGCACAAACTATGGATTATCATGATGCTGGTGCGTTCACTGGTGAAATTTCACCACTTATGCTTACAGAGGTAGGCGTTAATTATGTAATCATCGGTCATTCTGAGCGCCGTGAATATTATGGCGAAACAGATGAGACGGTAAATGCAAAAATTAAAAGTGCATTTCATCATAATTTGAATCCTATTGTCTGTGTTGGTGAAAGTTTAGAACATCGTGAAACGGGTCATACACTTGACTGGATTACGTCTCAACTAAAAGGGGCTTTGGCTGATATTCCGAAAGAACAAGTCAGTCAATTGATTATTGCGTACGAACCAATTTGGGCTATCGGTACGGGCAAGACAGCAACGGCGGATCAAGCTGAAGAGGTATGTAAAGAAATCCGCAATTACATTCGATCTCTATATGATAATGAAACTGCTGATGCAGTACGCATCCAGTATGGTGGTAGCGTTAAATCAGAAAATGCATTAGAAATCCTTGGAGAGCCTAATATTGACGGTGCTCTCGTAGGTGGTGCATCACTTGTGGTCGATGAATTTATTGATATAATTAAAGCTGCAAACCAAGTAAGCGCTTAATATGAGGTTACAAATGGCTAAATTAGAGGCTCCCGTAATGCTAGTCATCCTAGATGGCTTTGGCTTGGGGGATAAATCAGACACAACCAATGCTGTAGTACAGGCGAAGCCGCTCTGTTTTAATCGATTATGGGATATGTATCCACATACAACATTAGAAGCATCAGGGCTTGCGGTAGGTCTTCCAGAAGGTCAAATGGGAAATTCTGAAGTTGGCCATTTAAATCTTGGCTCTGGTCGCATAGTGTATCAAGATTTGACTCGTATTACTAAAGATGTCGAGTCTGGTGAGTTTTATAATCGCCCTGTTATGAAGGAACTATACGAAGTAGCTAAGAAGCAAAGCTTACATCTTATAGGCCTAGTTTCAGATGGCAATGTGCATTGCTCCTTAGACCATATTAAGGCAGTCATCAAGGGGGCTCATGATAATGGAATCGAGCATGTGTATGTTCATGCTTTGCTCGATGGTCGTGATGTAGCTCCACAATGTGCACAAGGCTATTTAAAGGACGTAGAAACGTATATGGCTGATTTAAATTGTGGCAAAATTGCTACAGTTAGTGGTCGCTATTATGCAATGGACCGCGATAATCGTTGGGACCGCGTTGAATTGGCATATAATGCCATTGTGCATGGTCAAGGCGAAAAGGCTACATCTGCATGTGAAGCGGTGCAACAGTCCTATGATAGAGATGCGACAGACGAGTTTGTACTTCCTACAGTCATTGATGGTGAAGGAACCATCAAAAATGGTGATGCTGTCATCTTCTGTAACTTCCGTCCAGATCGTGGTCGTGAACTTACAAAAGCACTAGTATTACCTGATTTTGATGGCTTTAAACGGAAGCCACTATCTATATATATGGCAACTATGACAAAATACGAGGATGGTTTGCCCGTACATATTGTGTATGAAAAGGATACATTATCTGAAACATTAGGTGAAGTTCTAAGTGCAGGTGGTTATCGCCAATTGCGCATCGCAGAAACAGAAAAGTATGCTCATGTTACATATTTCTTCAATGGCGGTGAAGAGGAACCCTTTGAAGGTGAGGATCGCATTCTCGTAAAATCCCCTCAAGTGGCGACCTATGATTTACAACCAGAAATGAGTGCTTATGAAGTGACCGATAAGGTTGTACAAGCGATACAAGATGAAACATATGACATGATTATCTTGAATTTTGCAAATCCAGATATGGTTGGTCATACTGGTAGCTTTGAAGCTGCCGTTAAAGCGGTTCAAGCAGTAGATACTTGTTTAGGTCGTATCGTGGAGGCTATTCGTAGCAAGAAAGGTCATCTGTTAGTTACAGCAGATCATGGTAATGCAGAGCTTATGGTTAATCATGAAACAGGTAAGGTACATACGGCACATACAACGAACTTGGTTCCTTTAATTTTAATGAGCGACAGTTTAAAAACAGCTACATTAGAAGCTGGTAAATTATGTGACATTGCTCCTACATTATTAGACTTAGCTGGGATACAACAACCAAAAGCTATGACAGGTCATAGCTTGGTACATAAAGCATAATATGGAGCTTTCACTATATTAGTAGTTAATTAGAGTTATAAGCCTATAAGGTTTAGCTCAATATATATATAATGGCTGTCAGATGGCAGTTATTCCATTAGATTATATGAGGTGAAGAAATGGCAGTAATTGAACAAGTCATTGCAAGAGAGATTTTAGATTCCCGCGGTAATCCAACAGTTGAAGTTGAAGTATGTTTAGAAGATGGCACTATTGCTACAGCAGCTGTTCCATCTGGTGCATCCACAGGTATGTTTGAAGCCGTAGAATTACGGGATGGAGATAAATCCCGTTATTCCGGTAAAGGTGTTTTAAAAGCTATTGATAATGTAAATGCTAAAATCGGTCCTGCACTTATCGGTTATGATGCGACAGAACAAGTGGCAATCGATAACTTAATGTTGCAATTGGATGGTACCGATAATAAATCTAACCTTGGTGCAAATGCAATCCTTGGTGTATCCATGGCAGTAGCTCGTGCTGCAGCTGAATCTTTGGACTTGCCATTATTTGTATACCTTGGTGGCTTTAATGCAAAAGAGTTGCCAGTTCCTATGATGAACATCTTGAACGGTGGCGCACATGCTGATAATAACGTAGACATTCAAGAATTTATGATCATGCCTGTAGGCGCTAAATCTTTTGCAGAAGCTCTTCGTAGCTGTGCAGAAGTATACCATACTTTGAAATCCGTACTTCACAATAAAGGCCTTAGTACTGCAGTAGGTGATGAAGGTGGTTTCGCACCTAACTTATCATCTAATGAAGAAGCATTAGAAGTAATCTGTGAAGCTATTAAAGCTGCTGGTTATGAACCAGGAAAAGATTTCAAATTGGCACTTGATTCTGCATCTTCTGAATTCTACGAAGGTGGTAAATATAACCTTGCTGGGGAAGGTAAAGTTAAAACAGCAGCTGAAATGGTAGATTTTTACGAATACCTAGTAGGCAAATATCCAATCATATCCATCGAAGATGGCCTTGCAGAAGAAGATTGGGAAGGCTGGAAATTGTTGACAGACCGCCTTGGTGACCGCGTACAACTTGTTGGTGATGATTTATTTGTAACTAACACAAAACGTTTGGCTCGTGGTATTGAGCTTGGTGTAGGTAATTCCATTCTTGTAAAAGTTAACCAAATCGGTACTCTCACTGAAGCTTTCGATGCTATGGAACTTGCTAAACGTGCTGGTTACACTTGCGTAGTATCTCACCGCTCTGGTGAAACTGAAGATACATTTATTGCTGATATTGCTGTAGCTGTAAATGCTGGTCAAATTAAGACTGGTGCACCGGCTCGTTCTGAACGTGTAGCAAAATATAATCAATTACTTCGCATTGAAGAAATGTTATACGAAACAGCTCAATATAAAGGTAATGACGTTTTTTATAACTTAAAATAAGATACGTTATATCTAATAGTCCAATAAGGGCGCCCTTTGGGGCGCCTTTTTTGTATGTCTAAAAAAAGAAAAGTTTTCGCTTCGTGGATTTTTAAAAATAAAAGAGGGATTTAGAGGCTGATGTCGAAACCTATAACGCCATACGCTAGTGTGAGGTAAAAACATACCGCAAGGTATTGGAGGTGACCATGTATGTAGACGTAACATTAGACGATATTATCTTGTATGCTTTAGAACACCATGTAAGTGATATCCACTTTGATCCCGTTGAAAGTGGTGCTCATGTTCGGTTGCGACAAGATGGACTGCTGCAACATTACATGACTGTATCATTTGAAGAAGCTGAACTCATTATCAACCGTATTAAGGTTTGTAGCTCTCTAGATATTAGCGAGAAGCGTTTACCACAAGATGGGCGTTGGTCTTGGAGTCATAAAAATAAGTCTGTAACGATGCGTGTATCTACATTGCCTAGCCTATACGGAGAAACCTTAGTATGTCGCCTTATGGGAAATGAAGGGAGTCATAAAGACTTAAAAGAATTAGGCATGCAGCCGGATATCTTTGAGCACATTGAACAATTATTAAAACGTCCTTATGGATTATTACTTATCTGTGGACCTACAGGCAGTGGTAAGACAGCTACTTTATATGCCATGCTTCGCATGTTAAATTTAGACGAAACTAAGCTTATCTGTCTTGAAGATCCTGTAGAAGCTGAAATCAAAGGGGCTATACAAATTGGTATTAATGAAAAGATTGGATTTACCTTTGCCAAAGGTCTTCGCTCTGTATTACGGCAAGATCCAGATACGATTATGATTGGTGAAATTAGGGATAAGGAGACCGCAGAGTTAGCCGTTAAGTCTGCTTTAACGGGGCATCGCGTATTATCTACTATACATACCAATACAGCTATAGGCGTTGTAACGCGACTCATGGATATGGGCGTAGAGCCGTACTTAATACGGGCTACTTTAATGGGGGCTATTGCACAACGGCTAGTACGAAAATTCGATGGTACATCATATCAGGGACGGACTGCTCTATTTGAATACTTAGAAATACCAGCTAATTCAGCTCATTGGGACGAATTAGAAACACATTTATTATTGTCATTAGAAGAGTCTGCTCGTAAGGCCGTATCTCAGCATGTTACATCTATAGAGGAGGTGCATCGTTGTGGACTCATGCTGTAAAAGTGAAAGTTTAGAAACTATTGTAGAAAATGCAATACAACTATCATCAACAGATATTCATCTACAATGTGGTCAGCCTATCTATTTGCGACATGGTGATGGATTAAGGGCTACTTCCTTTATGTGTACTACAGAATTAATCGAGGATATATTGCGTCGTTGCGGTATAGCATCCTATGAGTGGCAGTCTCTTGATGAGGCTTGTTCCTGTTGTGGTGTGCGTATCCGTGTTCATCTATATCGAGCTAATCAGACCATATGTGGTACATTGCGATTACTTTGTCATCAGCAACTTAAGTTAGATGATAATAGTGAAGGTCAGTTATTACAAAAGCTATGTGAAGCACATGATGGGCTATTGCTTGTTTGTGGCCCTACAGGCAGTGGTAAAAGTTTTACCTTAGCTTGTTGTATTGATTATATTAATCAGACTATGGAGCGTCACATTATTACCTTAGAGGACCCCATAGAATTTGAGTTTGCACCTAATAAGTCTTTGATCCATCAACGACAATTAGGTGCTGATATCAATACTATGTCAGATGGTATTCGAGATGCCTTACGAGAGGATCCGGATGTCATTATGGTAGGCGAACTTCGAGATCGTGAAACTCTTGAAGCGGCACTTCATGCGGCAGAGACTGGTCACCTTGTAATGGCGACCATGCATACACAGCGTGCAGTGATGGCTGTTCATCGCATGATTTCTCTGTTTCCTGGGGAGCAACAAGAAGAGGTACGCAATCAAATATCTCAAGTGTTACGTGCCGTTATATGTCAGCGTTTACTTCGATGGAATAAAAAATTCATTACTATTCGTGATATTTTGCTAAATACCCATGCAGTAGCAAATTTGATACGGACCCGTAAGGAACCACAAATCATTTCTATCCAAGAAACACAACTACCAATGAAAACATTAGAAATGGCTGTGCGAGATGTAAAGGCACAATATGGAGCTCAACAACAATTACATACCTTGCTTGATCAACAATTATCGTAGGTGGATATATGGAGGCTTATGAATATGTCGTAAAAAATAATCAAGATAAAACAGAAAAAGGTTTGATGTGGGGTGACTCAGAACAGGAAATTGCAATACGGTTAAAACGAGATGGCTATAAAATTTATAGGATATCGTTGCAGGATGAAAAAAAGAAACATAAATGGAATCATACTATGGTGGTAGATGTGACTTATCAATTAGGTTTACTCATTGAATCTGGTGTTCCATTACGGCGTGCCTTACAGTTACTCTGCCAGGGGAAACGAGGACTACTCTATACAGCTTTATATGAATCTATAGAGCGTGGTCAGACTTTATCACAAGCTTTACGAAGTGAAGGATGTCCTCCTATTGCTTTGGCTTTACTAGAAAGTGGTGAAGCAGCGGGCACCTTGGGTGAAAGTTTACAATATATATCCCGTCACTATGATTGGGAGAGGCAACTGAAACAAAAGGTTATAAGTGCTATTTCTTACCCTTTATTTCTTCTTTTAATGATGAA
>CAJZEE010000013.1 GCA_915066865.1 uncultured Veillonella sp. | reverse complement strand
CACGACGCTCTTCCGATCTTGACTAAAAGAAAAAGGTCTACCTAAAGGTAGGCCTTTTTCTTTTTGCTAGTCTTCGACTAGCTAACCCTACTAGAGCAGCCTCCAGCCAAGGTTGTAGAGGTTGTATCTATGTACGTGTCCGTGTAAGACGGCCCTGGGAAAAGCAGGGCAGTAGAAGATGGAGGAGTGAAACGACGACAGATTCACTGCATCGCTTTCTTCCGAACGTAAGATTTACCGAGCTGCGAAGCAGAGAAGGGAAATCCACAGTGAGGATTGATAGGAAGCCGCGGCTAATGGTAGTATCTAACTAATCCATACGGTAACGAGGCACAACGTGCCAATGTTACCGAACCGTAAAGCAGTTGAGCTACTTTAAATATATGTAAATAAACTTTATCTAATCGATACCGCGGTGCGCAGCACCAATGGTATCGAACCGTAAACTAGTTGAGCAACTCCATATTTATGTAAATAACAAGCCCCATGATCACAAAATCATAGAGCCTATATATTAATAACAACTTATTAGGAATTTAATATATATACAAAAAAAGAGCTGCCTAAGCAGCTCTAATTCTTTATTATTCTACACCAACCATTACGCTAGTGGATTTGATAACAGCGACAACTTCTTTGCCAACTGCTAAGCCTAATTCTTTAACGGATTGAATAGTAATGTCAGCAGTAACAATATTATTATTACCTACGTTGATTTTTACGATTGCATTTACAGCGCCTTCTTGGATCTCAACGATAGTACCTTTTAATTGATTTCTTGCACTTAATTTCATGGATATCTCCTTAAAAAACAATACAAAAAGTATATATATTATAATATTTTGCATATAATTTGTGATATACATTACATCACAAATTATATGGAGCGGGCGAAGGGAATCGAACCCTCCTCTCAAGCTTGGGAAGCTCGCATTCTACCGATGAACTACGCCCGCACGATGTAAATATTGTATCATATATTTACATATACATTCAAGTAATCATAGATATATCTATGATTATACCTATAGTAGTAAATGTATTGAATTACTTTCAATCTAGATGTATAAAATAATAGAAAAGGAGGAATTCGTATGTCAAAAGTATATAAAGTTCATAAATGGTTATCTATCATTTCCTTAATTTTCTTCTTAATGTTTTGTATTACAGGATTAGTACTCATGTTTCGAACTGAGTTAAATGCATGGGCTCAAGGTGGAACAACACATCATTCATCAGCTATAATGTCGATGAATGAACATGAAGAATCTATATTTAAGTATGCTGATCAGGGGGCACTACTTGTTAAACAGAAATATCCATCAAAAGATATTTTGAATATATCCCCTGCTATGGGGGCTACACATATTTTACGGTATCGTATTATTGAATCTACGGCTACGGTAGCACCTCCAGCTCGCATGGGAATGGGTGGGGATTATGTTTTATATAATCCTATATCTAAAGAACTGATTACTTCACATAATGAGCCTCCTGTACATCCTTGGATTCGTAGTATGTTACATACTCTTCATCAATTACATACACGATTAGATTTAGGTAAAATTGGCATATATATTGTAACATTCTTATCATTTTTATGTAGTCTCACTATTATTTCAGGGATTTTTTTATATGGTCCATTTCGTAAAAGTTATTCTAAAGCCTCTGTTTTATCTAAGAAAATGAAAATAGGTGCATTACATCGTGAATTCTCAATAGTTGCAACGGTCTGGGGATTTATATTATGTATAACAGGTGTATGGATTGGGGGCTTTTTTATTGCAAATGATAACTATAATGCCGATGTACTTCATAATGCTAAACAGGAACTTTCGATTGGACAATCTGAAATATTGCAACCATCAGAAGCAATTTCTCGTATAATGAAAGTATATCCAGATCGACAAGTTATTTCTATGGATTATCCATCTAAGTTTAACAATTACCATTATGCATTTTATTTAGGTGCAGAAAATGATGATGATCCAGCTATGTTTCTTGGACAGCCTGTATATGCTAACTTGTATGTCGATTCTAGTAATGATAGATTTTCTACTAAAGCAGTTCCATGGTATTTTACAGGTATGACGACTATGATTAACCTACATATTCATAATCATAATACGATGGCTCTGAAGATATTGTGGGCTATATGGGATATTGTTCTCATTATTGGTATCGTGACTGGACTTATGATGACTATTATTAGAAAGTATAAAAAATCAGATGTAATTCTATCTAAAGTATCGGTAGAGGAAAAGCATATTTGGCGTACACCATTATTTTGTAGTATATCTGTTCTTATAGGATTGCTTCTACCACTTTGGCAAAATCCTGTTATGAATACGATTGCTGCTATTTGTTTAACTGTATCACTTATTGTATTTTTTATCTCTTTACTTAAAGAAAGTAAACAATATTGATTATTTTCGAACTGAAATGATATAATAATAAATATAGTTGTTTTTATATACATAAAAATACGTATTATTATTTATGACTCAGAAAGTGGTAGTTATTATGAATTTTATAAAAGCATTTTTCCAGTCAGAGTCTGCTGGTGGGATATCCTTGCTGTCCGCTGCTATTTTAGGCGTTCTTGTGGCGAACTCACCGATTGCAGCACAGTATTTTGCAGTCATGCAAATACACCTTGGTCCAATGACTATACTGGAGTGGGTAAATGATGCCTTAATGGCTCTTTTTTTCCTTTATGTTGGTATAGAGATCAAGAAGGAAATGATTTCTGGGGAGCTTGATACGAAGGCGAAATGTGTGCTTCCCGTATTAGCCGCATTTGCAGGTGTTATTACGCCAGCTATTGTGTATTATTTTGCGGCTGGATATATGCCAGAATATAGACATGGTTGGGGGATTCCTACCGCTACAGATATTGCTTTTGCTATAGGCGTTATTACAATGCTTGGTAATAAGGTATCTACAGCGATGAAAGCCTTTCTAGCTGCATTAGCTATTATTGACGACTTGATTGCCATAGTCGTTATTGCTCTCTTTTATGGGGCAGGCGTTAATTTTATGGATTTAATAGCTGCTGCGGCTGTAACTGGTTTACTGATTTATACTAATAAGCAAGGCTATTTAAGACCACTTCCGTATTGTGTTCTAGGATTAGTTCTTTGGTATTTAGTTTTAAAATCTGGTGTGCATGCTACCATTGCCGGTGTTGTACTGGCTATGACAATTCCTTTTAAAGGTAAAGTTATAGATAAGGTAGTATATCCTATGGAAGAATGGGCCCATGCTTTACGCAATTGGGTAAACTTCTTAATTATACCATTATTTAGTTTTTTAAATGCTGGTGTATCCTTTGCTGATTTTTCCATAGATAATTTATTCCATCCTGTAATCATAGGTGTTTCATTCGGTTTAATCTTAGGAAAACAATTAGGTATATTCTCTGCCGTCTACATTTTGGTTCAATCTAAGGCAATTAAGATGCCTACAAAAACGACGTGGCCTGAAATTTATGGGACAGCTATTTTGTGTGGTATTGGCTTTACTATGAGCCTTTTTGTTGCTACACTGGCTTTCCCACCAGGTATAACACAAGAAATGGCTAAGGTAGGTATCTTTATAGGATCAATCACGGCAGGCTTGCTAGGTGCGATTGTCCTAATTTTAGCTTATCAAATACGCAAGATGCGTGGTAAAATTTAATAAAATAATCTTTTGTAAGTATAGAAAGGATTCAAATGGAACGCATTTTTGTTTTCTTACGTTCTCCAGGTGCAGCTACATCTGTACTCCTAGGAGCAACAGTACTCGCTTTAATTTTAGCGAACTCTCCATCATCTGAACAATACTTTCAAATCGTTAATCACCATATAGGTAATCTAACAATTTTAGAATGGGTTAATGATGCATTGATGGCAATCTTCTTCCTTTTTGTAGGTCTCGAAGTTAAGCGTGAATTAGTATCAGGTGAGCTTAATACTAATGCTAAGCGTGTGATGCCAGGCATTGCCGCATTATTTGGTGTTCTAACGCCCGCTTTTATCTACTACTTAATTGCAGGTTTTCATTCTGAATATATACATGGTTGGGCAATACCAACTGCTACGGATATTGCATTTTCCATCGGTATTATATCTGCATTAGGCTCTAGAGTACCGAATTCAATGAAAGTATTTCTAACAGCTCTTGCCGTTATAGATGATTTGATTGCTATCATCGTAATTGCAATCTTCTATGCGTCAAGTATTCACATGATGTATTTAGGTGCAGCTGTCGTAGTTGTAGCTGCTTTAATCTATTGTAATAAGCAAGGATATGTACGACCTTTACCATATATCATTTTAGGGTTTATCCTTTGGTATTGTGTATTAAAATCTGGTTTACATGCAACTATGGCTGGTGTAATCTTAGCTATGACAATTCCTTCAAAAGGTAAACGAGGCCGTAAGTATGTTCGTCCAATGCAACATTGGGAACATTTATTATCCAATTGGGTTAGTTTTTTAATTGTACCAATATTTGCATTCTTTAATGCCGGTGTAGATTTACGTAATGTATCTGTTAATGACTTAACACATCCTGTAGTGCTTGGTGTTGCATTAGGTCTTATTATAGGGAAACAATTAGGTATTTTTGGTGCAGTATTTGCGATGGTGAAATGTGGCCTTGTACCAATGCCTACAGAAGCTAATTGGAAGCATGTATATGGTACTGCGATTGTATGTGGTATAGGCTTTACAATGAGTATCTTCGTATCTATCTTGGCATTTGAACCAGGTCACGCTCAAGAAATGGCAAAAGGTGGCGTTATACTTGGCTCATTAATCTCTGCATTATTTGGTTACATCTTCTTAAGACTTGTTGGTGCAAACCGAAAAGAATGTCATATTGGTGTATACCATAACTGCTAAAATTAAATAAAACTATTAAATCTCCATTGTAGACTGAAGAGAATTTCCGACTTTAGAAGTAATCTAAGTGAATATTCTTGCAGGATATAATGGAGATTTTCATTGGTATCTTATAATTTTATGATATATATGTAATACACCTTTAAAATTATTACTATAACTATAATTTAATATATGAATTATTGATATTAATAGAACCTTTATGGTTTATAGATTATTTAAAACTGTATAGTATACTACTTAATGTAAGGTGAGGTGTATATGATAAAAAAAATAATTATTACATGTACGCTTGTTTGTATGATTGTAATGGTATCCTCTGTATCATTAGCAAAAACTATTGATCGGGGGCAACGAGGGCATCACGTTAGTAAGGTGCAAACCATGTTAAAGCATCAAGGTTTTTTACATGATTCTATAGATGGCATTTACGGTCATAATACAGAACAGGCTGTTCGAAAATTTCAAAAATCTAAAGGGCTCCCTGTAGATGGTCGTGTTGGTCCTGCTACGATGAATGCTTTGGAAAAGATGGAGACTCGTTATGGTGGCCATGGCACAGAACGCAATCATAATGGAGTGCCTAATAAATACTCTAAAGTTTTAACGATGGAGGCTAGTGGCTATTCATCTCAAGATCCTGGCAACGGAAAATATACAGCTACAGGTAGTCGTCTACGGAAGGGACTTGTGTCTGTAGACCCTAAATTAATTCCTTTGGGAACGCGATTATATATTGAAGGTTATGGCTATGCTGTAGCTGACGATGTAGGTGGTGCTATTAAAGGGCATCGCATTGATTTAGCTTTTGATTCTCGTGCAGAAGCATTGCAGTTTGGACGTCAATCTGTAAAGGTTTATATTTTATAATGATGACTCTCTAGCTTTATATAACTATATGATAGGTTTATAGACTAAAATCATATTCTTGTATAAAATGCTAGAGAGTTTTTCTTTTACCGAATTATAATGTATTCAAAACCTCGAATATTCGGAAATTATGGTATAATATAGATATATGATGATGACTCATGATGTTAAATTGATGAGTATACTCAATAGTTATATGATGAATGGTAAAGGATAACCCTATGGATAAAGTACGGCGTGTAGAACGAATGGTGGCAATGACAAAACTGTTAGTTGATTCACCGCAAAAATTGATTCCTTTAAATTACTTTTGCGACTTTTTTGGCATGGCTAAATCAACGGTTAGTGAAGATTTAACATGTGTAAGGCAGTCTATGGAACACTTTCAACTGGGGACCTTAGAAACGGTGGCCGGTGTAGCTGGTGGGGTACGATTTATTCCGCATCGCAAGGGCACACAAGCGAACGATATTTTACGAGATGTGCAAGCTCGTTTAATGGAGCCAGATCGCATCATTCCAGGTGGTTTTATTTATATGTCTGATATCTTATATGATTGGCACGTAATGACACGTCTGGGTGAGATTATTATGACTCGTTTCGTGGACCGTGAACCGGACTATATTTTGACTGTAGAAACAAAGGGGATTCCTTTGGCTGTAATGGTAGCGAGAGCTTTCAATAAACCACTTGTTATTGCTAGACGTGATAGTAAGGTAACAGAAGGTTCTGCTATTAGCATTAATTATGTAACAGGTTCCTCTGGGCGCATTCAGACTATGACTCTAACTAAACGGGCAATTCCTCCCAATGCGAAGGTGTTAATTATCGATGACTTTATGAAAGCTGGCGGTACCGCTAAGGGACTTAAGGAATTAGTTCTTGAAATGAGTGGGGTCGTTGTTGGCACAGGTGTTCTTGTAGCTACAGCTGAACCAAGTCCGAAGTTGATCGATGATTATGAATCATTATTTACTTTTTATGGTATCGATGAAAATACAAAGAAAATTAGTATAGATCCTGTGTTAGATACAGAGTAAATCATTAATATTAGGAAGATTATAGGCTGATATAATGGTTTATATTGAGTATTGACCTATGGGCTAAACAATGACGTAAATAATAATATTTAAAATGGTTTAGAGATATAAGAGATACCAGATAGGAGATTACTATGAATATTGCAAGCCTTATTTTAGCTGCTGGTAAGGGCACGCGTATGAAGTCTAAATTGCCAAAAGTGTTACACAAGGTCGGCGGTAAGGCGATGGTAGAACGCGTTCTTGAAACGGTTCAATCCATTGGTACCAATCGCGATGTTGTTATCGTTGGTTTTGGTGGCGATGCAGTACAAAATTACTTGGGAGAGCGTGCTGAATTTGTTCGTCAAGAAGAACAAAATGGTACAGGTCATGCAGTTAAGATGGCTCAACCAGTACTTGGTGATTATGATGGTACAATCTTATTGTTATGCGGTGATACTCCCCTGGTTACAAAAGAAAGTTTAGAAGCACTTTTAAAAGAACATAAAAATTCCGGTGCAGCAGCTACAATCTTAACTGCTCATATGCCGGATCCAACTGGTTATGGACGTATCATTCGTAATGAAGCGGGTTCTGTAGTTCGTATCGTAGAACAGAAAGATGGTAAACCTGAAGAATTAGCGGTTCAAGAAGTAAATACAGGTATGTACGCTTTTGATAGTAAAAAATTATGGCCTTGCTTAGATCAATTATCTGATGATAATGCCCAAGGTGAATTGTATATTACTGATGTAGTTGGTATTCTCGTAAATGGTGGCGACAAGGTAAGTGCATACATGACTAAGGATTTTGAAGAATCTTTAGGTGTAAACTCACGTTTGCAATTAGCAGAGGCTGAAGCTATATTAAAACATCGTAAAAATGTTGAGTTAATGACTGCTGGCGTAACAATTATTGATCCTGAAAATACCTATGTGGCTCCTGAAGTAACAGTAGGTGCAGATACAATTTTGCATCCTGGTACAATTCTTGAAGGTGATACCGTGATTGGTGAGCGTTGTGAAATTGGACCACACACTCGTTTGACGAATGTAAAAGTCGGCAATGATACGATTATCCACTTTACTTATGGTCATGACTGTGAAGTAAAAGACGGTGTAGATGTAGGTCCATATGTCCATTTGCGTCCAAATACAGTTTTAGGTAATAAGGTTCATGTAGGTAACTTTGTAGAGGTTAAGAACTCTATTGTTGGGGAAGGTACCAAGTTTCCACATCTCTCCTATATCGGCGATAGTGATGTTGGGGCCGGTGTTAATATTGGCTGTGGCACTATTACCGTAAATTATGATGGGAAAGTTAAGCATCGTACGACTATTGGTGATGGTGCATTTGTTGGTTGTAATAGTAACTTAGTTGCTCCTGTAACAATAGGTAATTATAGCTATGTAGGTGCGGGCTCGACTATTACTAAAAACGTACCAGATAAGGCCTTGGCGGTAGGTCGTAGCAAGCAAATTGTGAAAGAAAATTGGGTAACAGAGGATACTTTCAAAAAGAAATAAAAAAAATCTCATATTTTTTAACACAATTAGGTCAAAATAGTATACAATAAAAAGGCAATAGTGTGTATCTGTAATGTATAGATTATGGATAAGTAACCAGTATAGGAGCAAATGAAAGGGTAACAAAATGGCATTTGAAGACGGCAAAAAACTCAAGATTTTCACAGGTAATGCAAATCCTGCATTGGCAAAGGAAATTTGTGATTATTTAGGGTTGCCTTTAGGTGAAGCATTTGTAGGTCGTTTTAACAATGGCGAAGTACAAATAATGATTGATGAAAGCGTACGTGGCAAAGATGTATTTATCATTCAACCAACTAGCTATCCTGTAAATGATAATTTAATGGAACTCATGGTTATGGCTGACGCGTTAAAACGCGCTTCTGCACGTCATATCACTGCAGTAGTTCCTTACTATGGCTATGCTCGCCAAGACCGTAAGACTCGCGGTCGTGAGCCGATTACAGCTAAGTTAGTAGCTAATTTGATGCAAACGGCAGGTATTACACGTCTTGTAACAATTGATTTGCATGCAGGCCAAATTCAAGGTTTCTTTGATGTGCCTGTAGATCATTTGTTTGGCGCATCTATTTTGGCTAAATATATTAATGAAAAAAATATGGAAGATGTTATCGTTGTATCTCCTGACCTTGGCGGTGTTACAAGAGCACGTGATTTGGCTGATCGCATTGGTGCACCGATTGCAATCATTGAGAAAAAACGCCCTGAACCAGGTGTGGCTAAAGTTATGAATCTCATCGGTGATGTGGCAGGTAAAAACTGTATTGTTATCGATGATATCGTAGATACGGCTGGATCCTTGGTTGAAGGTGCTAAAGCATTGGAAGAATTCGGTGCTAAATCCGTTACCGCCGCTGTTACACATGCAGTGTTGACAGATCCGGCAAGTGAACGAATTGCAAATTCCAATATTAAGGAACTTATCGTTACTAATACTATTCCATTGCCGGAAAATTGCAACTTACCAAATATTACGCAATTATCCGTAGCTCCATTGTTGGGTGAAGCAATTATGCGTATCTTCCATGAAGTATCTGTAAGTAATTTGTTTGATAAATAATAGGTGATTCTTGAAATTAGTAGTAGGCCTCGGTAACCCCGGCAAGCAATACGAAAAGACAAAACATAATATTGGATTTATGGTTATTGATGCCATAGCCGATAGTGTCCCTCACACGCCTTGGAGAGAGGAGCAACGTGCTGAGGTATGCAGTATTACCGTAGATGGTGAGAAAGTATTACTTGTAAAGCCGCAAACATTTATGAATCTAAGTGGTGAGTCTGTAGGACCGTTAATGCGGTACTACAAAATTGATCCATCTGATGTGTATTGTATCTATGATGACATGGATTTACCTATAGGTAAGTTGCGTATTCGACCAAATGGTAGTTCGGGTGGACACAATGGGATTAAATCTTTAATTTCCCATATAGGAACAGAAAATTTTCCTCGTTTCCGCGTAGGAATTGGACGTCCATTGCCACAATGGACTGTCATTGATCACGTTTTAGCACCATTTAGTGAAGAGTCGCAAGAGAAGGTACAAAAAGGTATTAAGGATACGGTAAAAGCCGTATTAGGCACCTTAGAGGTAGGTATGGATAAAGGCATGAATCAATTCAATCCTAAACGTCGTCCACAGCGATAAATACATGCATAAGGGCATGAGTCTCATTGAGATTCATGCCCTTTTTACGAGGTACATATGAGTAATCAAGAAAAAATGCCTTTTGTAGAGGCTTTAGAATCATATAAAGAACAACATTTCGTGCCCTTTCATACGCCAGGTCATAAGATAGGCGTTGAAGCACCTCAACTATTAAAGAATTGGATGGGGCCAGCGTTACCCTATGACTTAGGTGTTATGTATGCTTTAGATGATTTACATGAACCTGAACGGGAATTAAAAGAAGCGCAAGACTTAACAGCAGAGTTATATGGAGCTGATTGTTGTTGGTTTTCTATTAATGGTACTACAGCTTTGATTGAAGCCATGATTATGGGGACTGTAGGGCCTGATGAAATCATTATCATTCCTCGAGAAGCACATCGTTCCGTTATTAGTGGGCTTGTCCTCTCAGGAGCCAAACCAGTATATATGGACTGTGATTTTGATGAACGCTGGGGAATTCCACTAGGTGTATCATTAGAAAATGCTATCAAATCAATGGATGCACATCCAGAGGCAAAGGCGATTCTTTTAGTGTATCCAAACTATTATGGCGTGGGCATAGATATTGTTAATATCATACAAGAGGCTCATAAGCGGGGACTTATTGTACTTGTTGATGAAGCTCATGGGCCTCATTTGCCGTTCTCTGAAAGTTTACCTATAGAGGCTATAGAGGCTGGAGCAGATTTGGTGGCTCAAAGTACACATAAATCTGTTGGCTCTTTGACACAAACATCTTGGCTATTAGGGCAAGGTAAAAAAATTGATAAGCGGCGTATTACGCAAATGCATCAAATGCTACAAAGTACGAGTCCAAACTATATTTTCCTTGCTTCCTTAGATATGGCGCGCCATCAATTAGCCACAGCAGGTAATGATTTAGTAAGTCGTGCAGTAGAGTTGAGTATGTACTTACGTGAGGAACTCAATAAAATTTCTGGTATTGCTACTATGGAATATACAGATATTCAAGAGCGGGTAATAAATTATGATTGTACTAAGGTGCTGATTGATGCTAAAGAATTAGGGCTCACAGGCGTTGCTTTTGAACGGATGTTACGAGAATATCATATTGAGGTGGAGTTAGTACAAGCTCATCATGTGCTAGTGCTCATTACCATAGGTGATACAAACGAGTCTGTAACTGCTCTTATTAAGGCTGTACAAGCTGTAAGTGAAAAGGTGTTACGTGCATTTAAAGAATTTAATAAAACAGAGGAAGAGCAATTGCAAGACATTAGTAAAGATTCTGCGCTGCTGCCAGCGCCTATTGTGCGCATAACCCCTCGTAATGCTATGTATGCAAATCGTGAGCAAGTACCTTTAAAAGAAGCACTTCATCGCATTGCAGGGGAGACAATTGCTTATTATCCACCAGGTATTCCCTGTGTAGCAGTAGGTGAAGAGATTAGTGCCTCTGTGTTACAATATATAGAGAATCGCAAAGCTTTAGGTTTTGTACCGAATGGTGCTGATGATATGACATTGGAAACAATTTGGGTATTATAGGAGTAATTATGGGGACTTTGATTATATTAGAAGGCGGAGATGGCAGCGGTAAGGCTACACAAACTAAACTCTTAGTAGAACGCTTAACCAAAGAAGGGCATGCCGTTAAGTCTGTGAGCTTTCCAAATTATGATAGCGGCGCCGCTATGCCTATTAAAATGTATTTAGCTGGTGAATTTGGTAAGGATGTACATGATGTAAATCCTTATGTGGCAAGCTCCATGTACGCTATCGATCGATTTGCTTCCTTTAGAACTGATTGGGAACAGTTTTACAAAAATGGGGGTATCATCATTGCAGATCGTTATACAACGTCTAACATGGTGCACCAAATGGTAAAATACGATGATCCGAAGGAACGCACTGCATTTTTAGATTGGCTTGAAGATTTTGAGTTCCAAAAATTTGGCTTGCCTAAACCTGATGCGGTGTGCCTTTTGGATATGCCCCTTGAAGTGAGCGAAGCCCTTATGGCGGAGCGCACTGGTAAAACAGGAGGCAATACTGGTGATATTCACGAAGGAAATCATGCATATTTAGTAGCCGTTCACGGTGCGTATGAAGAATTAGTAAAGCGTTATCAATGGCACCGCATACCTTGTGCTTATAAAGCTAAGTCTAGTCAGTATACGTTGCGTACTATTGAAGAAATTCATAATGATGTATATAGTGTAGTAGAAAATCTACTACCTTAGAAAAAGGCGACTCTTTTAAAAGTCGCCTTTTTCCTATATAATATTAATATTGAGCATGTATTGATAGGAGGCACTATGACATATTTTGATTCTATAATTGGTCAAGATTCGATTAAGGCACACCTATCTGAACTTGTAAGTCGTAATGCATTACCTCATAGTCTCTTGTTTTATGGCGAATCTGGTCTTGGCAAGCTAGATATGGCCATAGGCTTAGCGTCTTTATTACTAGGGCGTCAAGTATTCTCTCAACCTAAGGGGGAATCTTATTTAGCAGAGGTTAAGGAAGCCCGTTTAGCAAATGGGGATACGGAAAAACGTATCGAAGCCGAAGGATTACCTATCTATATGGATAAGGGTGATGCCTTTTGGATTCGCCCTATGAAAACAACCTTAAAGGTAGAGCAGTGGTATTCATTATTACAAGATCATCTGTCTGTGGCGGGCAATGGGAACCGCGTTGTCATTGTGGAGGACTTTCACACAGCCAATGCAGTTATGGCAAATGCTATGCTAAAAACCATTGAGGAGCCACCTGAACAGGTGTACTTCATCATTATTACGAACAAGATTAACACCGTATTGCCTACCATCATTTCTAGATGTATGGGAGTTGGTTTTAACAGTGTTGATGTAGATACGATTCGTACCGCTCTTGTAGCGCGTGGAATTACCGGTGATATAGAACAGGCTTTATTAGCTGGCCATGGTAATCCACAATTGGTGGAAAAACTGGCGACACAAGGTCGCATTGAAATGCTAGAGTTAGCCGTTAAGGTGATGGACATATTAGCTTTTGAAACGCGATGGTTTACTATGATTTCCTTAGCTTGTGAAAGCTTATCTCGTGAAAACCTAACGGAATTGATGCGCTGGCTACGCCTTGTAAGTAGAGATATGATGGCTCTTAAAATGGGGGCTCAAGACACGCAATTACAAGTACCTATATACAAAACTCAATTATTACGATTATTACCGCGCTGGTCCATGCAAGCATTGTCAGAGGTTGTTACTGAAACATTGCAAGCAGAACGGGCTTTGCGCTTACATATAAAAACCGCTCTCGTGGTGGACGGTCTTAGTATCGCCCTTCATGATGCTCGGGAGGAGGATTAAATGCTAACCATAGTTGGCGTACGCTTTAAAAAGGCGGGAAAGATTTATTATTTTCAGCCTGAACAATTAGAACTATCCGTTGGGGATGGAGTTATCGTTGAAACAGCACGTGGTGTAGAATACGGCACAGTTGTGATTGGACCTAAAGAGGTCTATGAAGATTCTGTTGTTGCCCCTGTGAAGCCTGTTATTAGACAGGCGACGTCTAAGGATTTGAAACAAATCGAGAAGAATAAAGAGCGCGAAGAAAAAGCCTTTGAAATTTGTCTCGAAAAAATTGAAAAACGCAAGTTACCGATGAAACTTATCAATGTGGAATACACATTTGATATGAATAAGATTATATTCTTCTTTACTGCAGATGGCCGTATTGACTTCCGTGAGCTCGTTAAAGATTTGGCAACTATATTTAGAACGCGCATCGAGTTACGCCAAGTAGGTGTCCGTGATGAGGCTAAAGTACTAAATGGTATTGGTGCTTGTGGTCGACCTTTGTGTTGTTCAAATTTCTTAGGTGACTTTACGCCTGTATCGATTCGCATGGCAAAGGATCAAAATTTGAGCTTAAATCCTACGAAGATTTCTGGTGTATGTGGTCGATTGATGTGTTGTCTTAACTATGAAGATGATTTATATAAAAAAGGTGGCGACCTATATGTGAAGAAGGAACGCACTCAATCTCCTCAAGATATAGCACCTCCTGGCATTGGTAAGGAGGTTGTTACCGATGAAGGTATTGGTAAAGTTTTAAAGGTAAATCATCATAAGCATACTGTAAAGGTACAGCTCGAAGCGGGCCGTACTATCGATTTGAAATGGTCCGAGGTGGCATTGCCTGATGAATGATCAAGAACGACTTGATGATTTAATTATCGATGGCTTACAGATTTATCAGCGTTCTGATATGTTTCGCTTTTCCTTTGACGCCATAGCACTCATTCATTTTTGTCGTTTTAATGGTCGTCATACCTATGTTGATCTTGGAACGGGGTCAGGGGTTATGCCGCTTATAGGTACGTCATTAGGGGCAGGTCATATTACAGGTATAGAAATTAATGAAACTCTCGTTGAGTTGGCTAAGCGTAGCGTAGAACATAATCGTAAACAAGATGTGGTAAATATGTTATGTGGTGATTATCGGCATATGACATATCGAGATATACAAGATAAGCCTTTTGATGGTGTTATTGTTAATCCCCCTTTTTATGATTGTGAAAGCGGTGCAAAGCCTACATCTGAAGAGCGTACTTTAGCACTTCATGATGGACATACAACTTTATGTGATGTTCTGAAAGCGGTACAGTCTTTTATTAAATGTAAAGGTCGCTTGTGGATGATTTATAGTGCTAGTCGCTTGCAATATGTATTACATGAACTAGAAAGGTTTAACTTTCAAGCAAAACGAATTCGGTTTGTTCATGGTATGCTAGATAAACCAGCAAAATTAGTTTTGATAGAGTCTATTTTTCAAGGTCAGGCAGGTCTTGTACTTGAGCCACCACTCATCGTTTACAAAAAAACGAATGTGTACACGAAGGAGGTGTCCTCTTGGTATGAACGATAATGAATGGGGCACATTATACTTGGTGCCTACACCGATTGGTAATTTAGAAGATATGACGTATCGATCTGTTCGTATTTTGGGTGAGGTAGATGCTATCGCGGCTGAGGATACACGTCATACGGGCATATTGTTAAAACATTTTGATATTAAAAAGCCTTTGATTTCTTATCATGAACATAATAAGGAGGAAAAAGGTGCTTATATTTTGGAACTTTTGTTAGAAGGACAGTCGATTGCTTGCGTTAGTGATGCGGGTATGCCTGCTATTTCTGATCCAGGGGCAGACCTTGTAACAAAGGCCATTGAAGAAGGCATAGCTGTAGTTCCATTACCAGGAGCCAATGCGGCGTTAACAGCACTTATTGCATCAGGTTTAGATACTAAATCCTTTACCTTTGCAGGGTTCTTGCCTAAACGAGGGAAACATCGTATTGAAGAATTAAAAAGACTTTCACAAGTGATGGGAACCTTGCTATTTTACGAAGCCCCGCATCGACTACAAGAGGTTTTACAAGATATGTATGAAGTCTTTGGTAATCGCTCCATAACGGTGGCAAGGGAACTGACGAAGAAGTTTGAAACCTTTGTACGCACGGATCTGGAAAACCTTGTAAAGAATTTAGAACAGCTCACCTATAAAGGTGAATTCGTCCTCATCGTAAGCGGTGCTGATACAGTGGAGTCCGATACTAGTGAAGTGTTGGATGAACCAGTATCTTATGAAGATGCTGTGCAAGCCCTTGTAGATACTGGGGTACCTAAAAAAGAAGCTATTCGCCAGGTGGCAAAGCGTTTTAACGTTTCCCGCCGGGATGTATATAATATTGTAGAACGTTAAACCTTCCCATTCGAAGGTTAGAAGGAGGCTCATCATGGGAGACACAAAGAAAACGTATTATATTACGACACCTATTTATTATCCAAGTGCTAAGTTGCACATTGGTCATACGTATTGTACATCTGTAGCCGATACAATCGCACGTTTTAAACGATTAGCAGGATATGATGTACGTTTTTTGACTGGTTCAGATGAACATGGCCAAAAAATCCAACGTGCTGCAGAAGCACAAGGCATTACTCCTCTTGAATATACTACAAATATTGTAAATGGTTTTAAAGCATTGTGGGAAAAAATGCATATTTCCAATGACGATTTTATTCGGACTACCGATGAACGTCATGAAAAGGTTGTTCAAGCGTTATTTACAAAAGCTTATGAGAAGGGCGATATTTACAAAGCCGAATATGAAGGCTGGTATTGTACACCGGACGAAACTTTTTGGACAGAGCAGAAGCTAGGACCTAATCATACTTGTCCGGATTGCGGTCGCCCTGTAGAGCGTGTTAAAGAGGAAAGTTATTTCTTCAAACTCGGTAAATATACGGATCAATGGCTTAAGTTTATTGAAGAGAATCCTGACTTTATTCAGCCTGAATCTCGTCGCAATGAGATGATTCAATTTGTAAAGCAAGGTCTAGAAGACTTGGCGGTGTCTCGTACATCCTTTGATTGGGGAATCAAGGTTCCATTTGATCCTAAACATGTAGTATATGTTTGGTTCGATGCATTAGTGAACTATATTAGTGCCCTTTCTCCATTTGATGGTGATGGTGAACTATATAAAAAATACTGGCCTGCAGATCTTCATTTAGTAGGTAAGGAAATCGTACGTTTCCATACAATTATTTGGCCTATGATGCTCATGAGCCTTGAGTTGCCATTACCAAAAAAGGTATTTGGACACGGTTGGATGATTGTAGATGGTACAAAGATGAGTAAATCCTTGGGGAACGTAATCGATCCAATCCCATTGATTGATACATATGGTGCAGATTCTTTGCGTTATTACTTATTAAGCGAGATTACGCTAGGTAATGACGGCAACTTTACGTTACCTAACTTCGTTACAAAAATTAATGCAGATTTATCTAATGATTTAGGTAATTTATTAAACCGTACTATTGCGATGATTGAAAAATACCATGGTGGTGTGATTACAAAATGCGATGATATGGACGATTTGGACCGTGATGTATCTACATTAGCTGTTCAAACTGCAAAAGATTTTGAAGCGGCGATGGAAAATATGGAGCTTAATAAAGCTATCAAAACTGTATGGGCTTTTATTGGTCGCATGAATAAATACATTGATGAAACAATGCCTTGGGTATTGGCTAAATCTGAAGATGCGCATGATAAAGCGCGCTTGCAATCTGCTATGTATCACTTGGCAGAGGCATTGCGTATCATTGCCATCTTGGTAAGCCCTGTAATTCCTGTAGGAGCTCCAAAAATCTGGGAACAATTAGGGCTTACAGGTTTTGAAGCGGCTACGTTGGAAGATGCTAAAACTTGGGGATTATTGGCAACAGGTACTAAGGTTGTAAAAGGTGAGCCTATCTATCCACGTTTTGAAGTTCCTGAAATGGTAGATGTAGTTGTTACAGAAAAAGTTGAAGAAGCTGTAGATACATCTAATATTCCACCATTAAAAGAAAATATTACCTATGATGACTTTGAGAAACTCGATCTTCGTGTAGCTAAAGTTATAAGCTGTGAAAAGGTGCCTAAGTCCAAAAAGTTGTTGAAATTTGTATTGGATATCGGTATTGAAGAACGCACCGTATTAAGTGGTATTTCCCAATATTATGAACCGGAGACTATGGTTGGTAAAAAGGTAATCTATTTGTCTAACTTGGCTCCTAAAAAGATGATGGGCATTGAGTCTTATGGTATGATTTTGTCCGCCTCTGATTGGGAAGAACATTTAGAGGTAACAAATATCGAATCATTACCGGCAGGAAGTGTGGTTAAATAATGAAACTTTTTGATACACATGCTCATGTGAATGATGGGCGCTTTGATAATGATCGTAATGAGATGTTACAAGCCTGCTTTGATACAGGTGTAGAATATATTATGATTCCTGGTGTTGATAGAGGTACCGTTGAGTCTGGTTTAGCTTTGGCTAAACAGTACGATCAATTATATGCTGCTGTAGGGACTCATCCCCATGAATCAAAGGACTTCACAGAAGAAGACTACGAGTTTTATAAGGAACAAGCTCTTAACAATGATAAGGTACGTGCTATTGGTGAAATTGGACTAGATTATTACTATGATTTTTCTGACCGTGAAACACAAAAACGCGTATTTATTCGTCAGTTAGAGCTTGCTCGGGAGGTAGATTTGCCCATTATTATCCATGACCGTGATGCACATGGTGATATTATGAATATCTTGCGCAATGAGGGAAAGGATAATTGGGGTATTTTCCATTGCTATTCTGGTAGCTGGGAGATGGCAAAAGAGGCCATTAAAATGGGCTTTTATATTTCCTTTGCAGGTCCTGTAGTATTCCCTAAGTCTACAAATCTCAAGGAAGTGGCAAGACAAGTACCATTAGATCGAATCCTTATTGAAACGGATTCACCGTATTTGACACCACCACCATTTAGAGGCCGTCGTAATGATCCAAGTAAAACTCAGTTTGTGGCAGAAGAAATTGCAAGCCTTAAAGGACTCGATGTAGATGAGTTCTGCGAAATTACGTTCAATAATGGCAAACGAGTATTTGGTATCGAGTAAATGTAGAAACTAGTTCATAAGATTATTAGCGAATAAACTATTTGTTGGACTCTAATCACTAAGATTTTGCGTACAAAGTATTAGAAAACATGATAAAACTAAATTAGAATTATAAATCATAAAACGCGGTTCTCCCTTATCGGTGAGAATCGCGTTTTTCTATGGTATACTAAAGTATATTTAGACTGAACAGAAGTAAAATGAGGATAGCAACATGAAACGTATTGCATTTATAGATTTAGGATCGAACTCAGTTCGTTTTGTCATATATGAAATTTCTAAGACTGGTAGTTATCGACTGATATATCAAGAAAAAGAAAGTGTACGTCTTAGCGAGAATATGTGGGGAACTCACGAATTGACCGAAGAAGCCATGGAACGCTCCTTGCGTGCTCTAAAAGGTTTTGTACACATGGCTGATGCAATGGAGGTAGATACGATTAAAGCTGTTGCTACGGCGGCAGTACGTCTGGCTAAAAATGGGGATGCTTTTATTAAATCCGTAAAAGAACGAACAGGTTTGGATTTAGAATGTATTGCTGGTGAAGAAGAGGCTCGCCTGGGCTTTCTAGGCGTTATCAATACCATTGGACTTAAGGATTTTATTATTTTTGATTTAGGTGGTGCTAGTACAGAGATAACTCTTGTACGAAATCGTCATATTACAAAATCAGTGAGCTTGCCGATAGGGGCCCTTACCTTAACAGGTACTTATCAAAAGGGAGATGAATATACTCCTAAAGAACTTGATAAACTGACGAAAGTTGTGAAGAAAACGATTAAGGAACATACATGGCTTCGCAATGTGAAATTACCACTTCTTGGTATCGGAGGTACTGCTCGTAATATTGCTAAAATGGATCAACGTAAGTTATCTTATCCTATTACAAAGCTACATAATTATGAGATTCCACATCATAGATTCCATGAGATTTCGGAAGAAGTAAAAGGTAAATCTCTAGAGGAACGCAAAAAGATTAGTGGTTTATCATCGGAGCGCGCTGATATCATTATTGCAGGTCTCACTATCGTAGAAGAATTATTTAACTACGTAAATACTAAAACACTCGTTGTTGGTGGTTGTGGTCTGCGTGAAGGCTTATTTTACGACTATTATGGAGAGCACTACTTAGGTGGTAACTCTATTATTGATGATATTTTGGTACATTCTGCAGAGAATGTCTTGTTAGGTATGACTAAACATGAGTTAGTTCATGCTAAATATATTACAGGTTTAGCTATTAAACTGTATGATGTATTAGAGCCACTTCATAGAGCTGATAAAAATACAAGACGTTGTTTGATTGCTGCTAGTTTATTACATGATATTGGTAAACGGATTAACTATTATAGTCATGCCCGCCATGGCTGCTATATGCTTGTCAATAGTAATTTATATGGGCTTTCTCATGTTGAACAAGCTTTTAGCGCGTTCCTTGTTATGAACTCTCATGGTTTGACACCAAAAGAGTATAAAAACTTCTTATACGGTAAATTATTAGATCAAGAGCAGCGTTTGTTGGGACAAAAAATATCTATTATTCTGGCCTTAGCTGAAGCTCTTGATGAAAGTCATGAACAATTTATTCGCCATTTATCCGTGAATCTAAAATATACTAGCGTACAATTAGTAGTAACCTATTTGAACGGTCGCGATATAAGTGTAACAAAAGCGGCTGTAGAGAAATTAGGAAAATCTTTCAAAAAAGAATTTAAGAAAACATTAGAAATAGAGTGGAAGGAAGCTCGTAAGGAGGCATAATGGCATTACCAAAAGCGTTACGATATGCAGTGCTACATGTAGGCTCCAGTAGCATGAGTATTACTATTTTAGAATACAAGGGCATCGATGATGTACGCGTTATAGATTATGCAGCTAGGGAGGTAACCTTTGGGGAAGAATTATTCCAAACCTCTCGTTTGAGTTTTGAAACAATTGAGGAAATTTGTCATATCTTAAAGGGATATAAACAATTAATGGCTGATTACGGTGTGAGTCGCTCTAGATTATATGGCACTACTGTAATACGTGAAGCCGCTAATCGTCGTAGTATTCTCGACCAAATTTATATTCAAACAGGTATGCGTGTTGAGGTTATCGACATGCCTAAAGAGGTGTATTACAAATATGCCTTACTATACTACAAGATGACTAATCAGTACCGCTTGACGGATCCTACGAAGGCAACATTATTTCTTGATATCACTTCTGGTGGTGTAGGTTTAACCGTTTGGCGTGGTGAAAGCTTATTATTCCAGCGCAATATGCATAGCGGATCTTTGCGTGTTATGGAATCTTTTAATCGCAACCAACGTTCCTCTACATCGTTTCCAATGGCTATTACCGAGTATTTACATCGCATGATAGGCCCATTGCGGGAAGAGCTTAAAACTTTCAATATTAATAGTGTCATTTTATCAGGCGATGAAGCTCAATATATGGCGCGCCTCATGGGAGATGGCAGTAATAAGGATGATATTATTACCATTGAACCAGAACGATTTAAGGGGTTCATCAAATCCTTTGATGGTGTAACGGCCACTAAGTTGATCAATCGATATAGACTACCTGAATATAAGGCCAATATTTTGATGCCTACTATGATTTTATTTAATGAAATTATAACGGCTATAGAGCCTAAATCGTTGATTTTTAGTAGCTTCTCCTTCTCGCAAGGAATAAGCTGGTTTTATGGAGTTGAGGCGGAAAATAATCCTTTTATGTATCAATTGCGTGAGCAAAATGCTCAATTAGCTCGTGCTGTTGCCGCTAGATATCATACTGACAGCATTCATGATGCTGAGGTAGAAAGATTCAGCTCTTTATTCTGTAAAACATTACGCCATAAAGGTTTACCGGAGCGGTGGGGTTATTTATGCCGCATTGCAGCTATATTATGTTCTGTAGGGAAGTTTGTTAATTTGCGAAACCATGGAGAGCATGCGTATCATATTGTGATGGGCACAGATATTTTTGGGCTTTCAGAAGAAGAAAAACAAGTGGTAGCAAATGTTGTGTTTTATCATTATAAGGGAACTCCGTCTGATGATGATACATATTTTAATTCCTTGACGGAATTACAAAAGATTCAAGTTACAAAGTTAGTAGCTATCATTCGTGTGGCTTGTGCGCTTGATGCAGGTAGCAATCAAAAAATATCGGATATTACCTTAGAAGAACGGGATAATGTATTGTATGTATTCTGCCGCACTAATGAAGACATTTCTCTAGAATGGTGGACATTTAGTCGCGATTCCGAGTATTTTACAGAAGTATTTGGTATGGAACTCATGCTTGTAAGAGGAGGTGACCGCCATGTTCAGTAATGCTAAATATTATTTTAATCGTGAATTATCTTGGCTAAAATTTAATCAGCGTGTACTATTAGAGTCTATAGATACAAATACTCCGCTGTTGGAGCGATTGCGTTTTATTGCTATTGCTAGTTCTAATTTAGATGAGTTCTTTATGATTCGCGTGGCTGGTTTACGTCATCAAGTTGTGAATGGCATTGTTAAATATGATGCGGCTCATATGGATGCAAAGGCACAATTAAAGGCGATAGATGAATCTGTACAACGCCTTGTTGCTATGCAAAGTATGTATTTAAATAATGTTTTGACTGAACTAGAAAGTTATGGTTTTTTCTTTACACATCCTGATGAGCTAGACGTAAAAACAAAAGCTTGGTTACGCCATTATTTTGAAGAACATATCTACCCCGTAGTAACACCGTTGGCTGTTGATTCGGGGCATCCATTCCCATTTTTAACGAATCATACTATTAATGCAATTGTACGTATCTTTCAAATACAAGATGATGGGACTAAGGATTACAAGATTGCTATCTTGCCAATACCATCTGTATTAGATCGAATCATTGAAGTTCCGAGCCGAGGTAATAAGGAACATCGATTTGTTTATCTAGAAGATGTCATTACTTATTATGCAAATCAATTCTTCCAAGGTTACGGCATTGAAGATTATATGGTTTTCCGTATTACTCGTGATGCAGACCTTGAAATAGATGAGGAAGAAGCAACAGATTTGCTATCTGAAGTAGAGGCATCCTTGCGGCGTCGCCGTCGTGGTGATGCGGTACGTCTTGAGGTTTGTGGAGAGATAAAGGATCACTTATTAGACTTTGTCCTTACAAGTGTAGAATTAGAGCAAAAGGACGTATATCGCATTGATGGACATTTAGATTGCCGTATGTATTTTGATTTCTGTAATTATCCAGGTTATGATAAGCTCCGATATGAACCGTTTGATCCTAAGATTCCTAGTGAATTAGTTGATTATGAAGGTGATAGCTTATTTTCTATTATTGGGAAGCAAGATCTTTTTGTTCATCATCCCTTTGAATCTTTTGCAGTGGTTGAGCAATTTATTGCACAAGCAGCTATAGATCCTGATGTATTGGCTATTAAACAAACATTATATCGCGTTAGTGGGGATTCTCCGATTATTGCGTCCTTAATAAAAGCGGCAGATAATGGGAAACAAGTAACCGTCCTTATGGAGGTTAAGGCGCGGTTTGATGAAGAAAACAATATTCATATGGCTCGTCGACTCGAAAAAGCGGGATGTCATGTTATTTATGGTTTAAAAGGTCTTAAGACACACTCTAAAATTACTATGGTGGTACGCCGGGAAACGGATGGTATTAGGCGGTATGTCCATCTAGCAACGGGAAACTATAATGGTAAAACAGCTCGTATGTATACTGATTGTGGTATATTTACTTGTAATGATGAGTATGGTGATGATGCGTCACGCTTCTTTAACTTGATTTCTGGATATTCTGACCCACCGATTTGGAATAAGTTTATTGTAGCGCCTTTAAATTTACGTGAAAAAATTATGGAACTTATTGACCGTGAAATCGAGTTTGCTAAGAATGGGGAAGAAGCCTATATCATCTGTAAGATGAATTCTCTGCTCGATAAAAAGGTCATTGCCAAGTTGTATGAAGCTTCTTCGGCTGGTGTTCGTATAGATTTAATTGTGCGTGGTATTTGTACGCTTCGTCCTGGCATTGCCGGTGTTAGTGATAATATCACAGTACGCTCTATTGTGGGGCGTTTTCTTGAACATCATCGTTTGTTCTACTTCCGTAATGGAGGGAATGAAAGTCTGTACCTATCTAGTGCGGATTGGATGCCTCGAAATTTGAATGAACGTGTAGAGCTTATGATTCCTATTGAAGATAAACGTCATAAAGAACGGGTAAAAAGTATTTTAGATTTATACTTAGATGATACATTAAAAGCTCATTTCATGAGAGCAGATGGTTCGTATCATAAAATCAATGATCGAGAAAATCCTATATCTGCTCAAGAGGAGCTAATGAAAGCTGCTATTGAGAATGAACACAAGGAGTCGATGACCGTCATTGAACGCTTGCAACCGATGTTAAAAATGAATAAATGATGAAGAATGACTGTTGCGTTTGATAATGAATTTTAATACAATTACATAACACGAAAAAGGCCCATTATATGGGCCTTTTTTCATGTTTATATATTCAAAAATGAGATAAAAATGAAGTTTTTGAAAATATGGAAAAATTTGGTAACAATTGAAAAACACATAAAAATACAAATCAATTAATAAAAAATCCATATATACTATATGTGGTATTGGTATTGTATATATGTACACAATTCGGAATATATTGTATAGTATTTAAAAATATCAATATGTACGTATACAGTGGACTTTCATTAAAAAAAACAAAATGCATAGTGTTATAAATCCAGTATTTATAAAGACTTTTGCCTTATTGTTAACTTACGGCGTTTGACAGGTTGTATCTATCTGTAGTAGAATAATACCATTACAGGAGGGATTACAACATGAGAATTCATAAGACACACAAGCGATATATTTCGTCTGTTGTTGCCGGATTGATTGTAACAGCTGTAACCATGACCGGTTTTTCTTATAATGATAAAACCGTTACCGTTATGGTAGATGGTGCAGCACACACTGTTAGAACGCATTTAAATTCTAACGAAGGCATTGTACGCGATGCTGGGGTTAAGTTAAATCCAAATGATAAAGTTATTTCTAGTTCATCTACAGTTCAAAATGGAACAACCTTAACGGTTGTTCGTGCTATTCCAGTTTATGTAACTGTAAATGGTAAAACAAGAGCTGTATTCACTACAGAAACAACTGCTCAAGGTGTTGCTAATGAGCTTGGTTTCAAAGCACCTAACTATGTAGTAGTGGGCGATGAAAATGGATCTGTTTTAAGTGGTACACGTATAACAATTGCTCAAGTAACAAGCCGCTCTCTATCTACAGTAGATCAAGAAGTTGCTGTTGAAGTGGTTCGTCAAAAAGATGATACTATGGCTAAGGGTGAAGAAGAGGTTGTTCAAGTTGGTCAACCTGGCTTAGAACGAGTACAACGTGAAACACTATATAGTAATGGTACAGTTATTAAAACTAATGACGTATCTAAAGTAACACAACGTGCAATGGTACCTACAATTATTAAAGAGGGTACTCGTGAGGTGACTACATCTCGCAATGTAGCGGGTCGTGCGTCTCGCGCTATCGTAATGGAAGCATCTGCTTATCTTGCTGGCGATGGTGATGGTGCTGGTATTACAGCTACGGGCTTACCTGCAGTACGTGGCATTGCTGCAGTTGACCCAGATGTTATTCCATTGGGAACACGTTTATTTATTCCTGGTTACGGTGAAGCTATTGCTGCCGATACAGGTGGTGCTATAGTAGGTAATAAGATTGACCTTGTAATGGACTCTTATGGTGAGGCTATGGACTTTGGTCGTCAAGACGTTACAGTGTACGTTTTGGATTAATATAATAAAAGGACGCCTTACATATGTATGGCGTCCTTTCATTTTAACTAGTCCTCAATATATGGAATTAAGTATTCGTATTTGGTACCTTTTAATTCTTCTTTAGGAATAAATTTTAAAGCAGATCCATTGATACAGTAACGAAGAGCGCCATTAGGCCCATCTTCAAATACATGACCTAAATGAGCATTACCAATGCGACTACGAACTTCTATGCGATTCATACCATGTGAGTCATCTTGGTAATATTTGATAACATCTTTAGCTATTGGCTTAGTAAAGCTAGGCCAGCCACAATGGGAATCGAATTTATGGGCTGATACAAAAAGGGGTTCTCCAGTCGTAATATCTACGTAGAGACCTGCTTTGAACTCATCTGTTAGTTCATGGCTGAAAGGTGCATCGGTAGCAGAGTTTTGAGTTACTTCAAACTCTTGCGGTGTTAAAGTCTTTAAATCTTCCTGGGAAGGTTTAGCATATGCATTATCATCGATAAGTGGTTCATCGGATAGACCTAATGGAATGTGACAATAGCCATTAGGATTTTTGTCTAAGTAATCTTGATGATATTCCTCAGCAGAGTAGTAGTTCTCTAAAGGCAATACTTCGATAGCAAATGGTTTGCCTTCAAAGGCTTGAGCACGAGCTAAGGTGCTTTCAATAACGGTCTTATCTGTTGGATTAGTATAATAAATACCCGTACGATATTGAATGCCTACGTCGCCACCTTGTTTATTAACGCTAAATGGATCGATAGCGCGTAGGAAATATTGAATTAAGTGGTCTAAAGATAGTATATCAGCATCGTAAGTAACCTTGAGGGCTTCTACGTGGCCACTATTGTGGCATACATCTTCATAACTTGGATTCTCTGTAGGACCATTAGCATAGCCGACTTCAGTAGAAAGGACACCGGAGATTTTTCTGATGTACCCTTGAAGGCCCCAGAAACAACCGCCACCTAAATATATTGTATGTTCATTCATTTAATCACCCCATACTTCTTGAGCTATTTCTTTAACTAATGCTAGTTTAGCCCATTGTTCTTCCTCGGTCAATTGGTTACCGATTTCACAGGATGCAAAGCCGCATTGAGGGGATAAGCAAAGTCTTTCGAGGGGGATATATTTTGTCGCTTCTTTGATACGTTCTTTGATGACTTCTTTGTCTTCTAACTCTGGGCGTTTAGATGTGATAAGGCCTAATACAACTTTCTTATTAGGAGATACTTCACGCAATGGCTCAAAACCTCCAGAACGATCATCATCAAACTCTAAGTAATAAGCGTCTACATTCTCTTTGGCAAATAGAATAGGGGCGATAGGTTCGTAACCACCGCTAGCAGCCCAGGTAGAGTTGTAATTACCGCGACATACATGTGTAGTAAATACTAAATCTTTAGGGCGACCTTCGAGTGCCAAGTTATTTAAACGTAAATATTTAGCAGTTTCTCCTTCGATGGTTACGCTTTTATCCTTTTGGCGACCTGTCCAATAATCATGGTCACAACACATGCCCCAAGTACAGTCATCAAATTGAATGTTGCGGCAACCTGCATCATAAAGGTCTTTAATCACTTGGCGATAGGCAGCTGCAATATCTTGAATGAGTTCTTCTAAATCAGGGTAGAAGGAGCGTGTTGTAATGCCGTTATCCTCACGAAATAATTCAGCTAAGAATTGGGATGGGGCTGGGATTGTTTGACGCGCCGTAGTATTTTCGTCTTCAAATTGTTTTACAAATTTGAAATGCTCAACGAATGGGTGGTTTGTTCCCGTAATTTTACCAGTAAGGGCGAGGGAACCTGGCGCTGTTTCTTGACCGACAAATTTGTAACCGTGTTCCAGTTCGATTTCTTTTACGCCGTTAAAGCCCCACATGAAATCTAGATGCCAATAGGCACGGCGAAATTCGCCATCTGTAATAACTGGTAAACCAGCAGCCTTTTGTTTTTGAATGAGGTCTGTAATGAGACGATCTTCAACGGCTGTTAATTCTTCTCTAGTAATATTTCCGTTATTGAAAGCTTCGCGTGCTTCTTTTAATTCTGCAGGACGTAGGAAAGAACCTACGATATCAAAGTGGAATGGTGCTGTATGTTTAGCCATAATAATAATCCTCCTTATATAAACGGTAAAACCGATAATTTCGATAGGTTTATTATAGCGAAGTATGATTATATATAAAAATATCAATATGTTTAAGTTGGATATAGTTTAAAGTTATGTTGATGTAAATAATTGCTCGATAAGTTATACCTATAGAAAAGCACTCTCTAAAAAGAGAGTGCTTTATTAATATATTATTTGATCGAACTAAATTAAACAATAGTGTTATATAGACTTATAAATAATATGATATGTAATTATTTTTTATTTTCCGGCAATTTAATATGTCTACCGTAGTTGCTAACATATTGTTCTAGGGCATGGATATATTCTTGACCCAAACGGCTGCGTTGCATTTTATTATTAGTAATATAACCGATGTGCATTAAACCTTCTTCGGCAAGTGGTACTGAAATGATGTTTTCACCATTTACCTCTTTATCGATTACACCACTAGATACAGTGTATCCATCAAGGCCAAGCAGTAAACTAAATAAAGATGCTCTATCGCGAACACGAATATGTTTTGGGCGTACTACGGTACTAAAGATTTCTTCAGAGAAGTAGAAGGAATTATGATCACCTTGTTCAAAGGAAATATATGGATATTCTTCTAATTCGTCCATAGAGACGACCTCTTTATTGGCTAATGGATGTGTTTTACCAATAAAGATATGAGGATGGGCCGTAAATAATTCTGTAAAGGTTAATTCATTAGTATGAATCAGTTTTTCCAATACAGGACGGTTGAAATCATTATAATAGAGTAAACCAATTTCACTCTTCATATGAGCTACGTCATCGATGATTTCATAGGTTTGTGTTTCTCGTAAGGATACATCGTATTGGTCGATTCCAGCGCCTTTTAAAAGCTCTACAAAGGCATTGACTGCAAAGGAATAGTGTTGGGTAGACACGGAGAATTGTTTTTTACCGCCGCTTTGGCTTTTATATTGTTCCTCTAAAAGGGCTGCTTGCTCCAGCACTTGGCGCGCATAGCCGAGAAAGCGTTCCCCTTCTTTGGATACGGTAATTCCTTTATTGGTGCGATCGAAAATGGTGATGCCCATTTCTTTCTCTAGTTCTTTAATCGCTTTGGTAAGGCTTGGTTGAGACACAAATAATCTCTTGGCAGCTTCGCTAATGCTACCTATATTGGCAATTGTTGTTACATATTTTAATTGTTGTAAGGTCATGATTGGCCTCCTTTTATATATTACACTATTAATACTACTCGATTATAAGTATTTAAGCAATGTTATATATATGTTACAATGTACTAATAGAATAAAAGGGGGATTTATGCTAAAACAAGTCATTGTCGTGGAAGGAAAATCTGATATTCAGCGTATCGCTCAAGCTGTAGAGGCTGATTGTATTGCTACAGAAGGTTTCACTCTTCGAAAAGGTGTTATCGATATGATTCGCGTTGCCTATGAGAAACGTGGCATTATCATATTAACGGATCCTGATACGGCAGGGGAACGAATTCGACGTGTCTTGACGAAGAAATTCCCTAATGCACAACATGCTTTTGTCCCTCGCGACGAAGCATTTGCAAATGATGACATTGGCATAGAACAAGCCTCTCCTGAGTCAATCAGAAAGGCTCTATCTACATTACACGTAGAGTCTTTAGAATCATCCAACGAATTTACTATGGTGGACTTAGTGCGTCACGGACTGTCCGGTATGCCTGATAGTGCGGCTCGTCGAGCAGTTATTGGTGCTAAATTAGGTATTGGATACGGTAATGGGAAACAATTTTTGTATCGTTTAAATCATTATGGTATAACTCGAGATGCTTATGAAGAGGCAGTACATTGTTAAAATAGGAGTTAAGATGTTAGAATCAGTAATTGCAAGCCCAGAGGTTGTGCATTATATATGTAAGCGCTCTGATATTAAAATGAGCAAAAAGCTAGGGCAAAATTTTCTTATTAAGCGAGGCATAGTTGATGAAATTGTACATGCTGCGGAATTAACCGTAGGGGAACCTGTCCTAGAGGTCGGTCCTGGTATTGGTACGTTGACACAAGGTTTAGCTCAAAGTGGGGCAGATGTAACGGCTATTGAGTTAGATCGTCGCTTATTAGAGGTACTAGATACGACATTGGCATCTTATGACAATGTACGTATCATTCATGGTGATGTGTTAAAGCTTGATTTGCCAACGATTATGAATCAAAAACCTTTTAAAGTGGTTGCCAATTTGCCATACTATATTACCACACCTATTATTATGTCTTTGTTGGAAAGTAAATTACCTATTGAACGTCTCGTTGTGATGGTGCAAAAAGAGGTAGCTTTACGCATGGTAGCAAAGCCGGGCACAAAGGACTATGGTGCATTATCTGTTGCTGTTCAGTATTATGCGGAACCAGATATTGTCCTCGATGTACCACCTAAATCCTTTTTACCAGCTCCAGCAGTAACTAGTTCTGTTATTCGTTGCGTATTGCGTGATAAACCACCTGTAGATGTGATTGATGAGAAACTATTCTTTCGCGTTGTGAAAGCAGGTTTTGCGCAACGCCGTAAAACATTTGCCAATACGATGCGTACCACAGGACTTTCAAAAGAACAAATCGATGATATCTTGGTAAAAGCAAATATTGATGGCCAACGAAGAGGGGAAACCTTTAGCCTTCAAGAATTTGCTGATGTGGCTAATGCATGGGCAGCTTTAATCAAATAGTATAATACATAAAGAGCTTATTGGACTGATAAAATATCATTCCAGTAAGCTCTTTTTTCATGAAAAAAGGACCCGAATGGGTCCTTTTTAGTTAGTAAAGAATACCAGCCATGGTTGTAATGAGGAAAGCATTTGCAAAGTCAATTAAGAATGCACCTACTAAGGAAACTACGAGCCAAGCACGAGGAGATGGGCCGTGTTTACTTGCTAAGGATAACATGTTAACTAATGCGTTTGGTGTAGCACCTAAACCGAAACCGATAGCTCCGGAACCAAGCATGACTGCATCGTAGTTGCGACCAAAGAGGAAGTAAATAAGGTATGCAAATACACAGATAAGTGCCATTTGTACAACTAAGATTGTAATGAGTGGTAAAGCAAGATCAATTAATTGAACTAACTTTAAGCTGTTGATAGCCATTGTTACGAATAATGATAATGCTACATTAGATACTGCATCAAGAGCTGCATCGTTGATTTTGTATGCTTTAGTAAAATCACCAAAGTTACGAATTACTGCTGCACAAATCATAGCGCCAATATATGCAGGTAGTGGAGTAAGAACAGACAATCCAGCACTTACGATGGTACCGATACCTAATGCAAGGCCAATCCACATACAAATTGTTAAAAGATCTTGAGAGTTAAATTGTTTGCCGCCGCTCTCAACGTGATCTTCAATTATATCGATGCCTTCATCCTCCATTAATTCAGGATTTTCATAAGGTGTTTTAACTTTATGCATTTTAATAATGCGTTCACCTACAGGCGCGCCGAGGATTGTACCAGCTACCATGCCGAATGTTGCAGCTGCAACTGCTGCGGAAGCGGTACCAGGGATACCAAGTAATTGCTCGTAATATGGACCAAAGGCACCAGCTGTACCAAGGCCGCCAATCATAGATACAGAACCTGCCATGATGCCGATAATCGGCTCAATCCCTAATGCTTTGGCAATCATAATACCTGCAGTATTTTGTACTACAATCCACACTGCACATGCTAAGAAGAAGAAAATAATAAAGATACCGCCCTTTTTGAGGACTTTTAAGGATGCCATTAAACCGATCGTGGTAAAGAAGGCAAGCATTAAAAATGTTTGTAAGGAACCTTCAAAGGTAATGTTTAAAATTTTATAATAAGACAAAATAGCAGTTAAAAATGCAAAGGGTAGAGCACCTACAGCTGGTGCAGGCATACACATACGTTGTAAGAACTTGGAATGCTTATTGATCCAAGTACCGATGAATAAGGTAATTACGGCAAGACCTACAGTTTGAATCATGGACAGTTTTAAGGTCCATACATTGTTGACTAAGGCTAAGTCAATAAGTGGCATAAAATCACTCCTTTAAAATAAAAAATAAATCTGAGTTTTATGGTATCATGAATGGTCAAAAAATACTATAGAATATATAACGTATAAAAAGTTTATATCTTTATCTTTAAACACTCATAACAACACAAAAAACAATAATATTAATAAAACTAATTTTATGATTATACATATAAATATAGAAAAGTAATAATATATATTACTTATGTACATAATCATACTATATGTATTCGACTTAAATCTGTGATTTTCCTTCTTGTTATAAAAAAATAAACTGGAATATATTTTTTATATTTATAATCGTATAAAATATACTCCAGTTCTAAAACTTAATATTTTTATGTTGATTTAGTAAGACTCTAAATTATATATAGCGATAAATTCGCTCTATAAATGCATGTTAAGATATAACTAAAATGTATAGACCTAGTAATAAGTTAATTAGAAGTTATAGCTCTTGGTGTAATTTAGGGGTCGTTAAGAATGTTACATCCGGATTACGCTCTTGAACCCAACCCATTTGCCATTCGTTAGAGATAAGAACGACGGTGCGATCGCGATTATCTTTTACAATCATCGCATTATCTATACCTTTCAAGGATGCAATATCAACTTCGCCGTCAATCCAACGAGCAACACCATATGGCAAAGTATGATTTAATAAATCTACGCCATATTCATTTTTGAGGCGGTACTCAAGAACTTCAAATTGAAGCATACCTACGGCACCGACTACGAAGGAATCAAGGGCGCCTGGTTGTTCAAAGATTTGAACAGCTCCTTCTTGAGCCAATTGAGTCATACCTTTTTGGAACTGTTTACGTTTCATAGTATCTTTTGGGGATACGCGGGCAAAGAATTCCGGAGGGAATACAGGGAAGTCACCGAAAGTTACTTTGTGTTTTTGTGCACAAAGTGTATCGCCTACCCCCATAGTACCTGCATCAAAAACACCGATAATATCGCCTGGGTACGCATCTTCTACGATGGTACGTTCCGTAGCCAAGAATTGTTGAGGCTGAGATAGGCGGATTGTTTTATTAGATTGGCGGTGTAATACGGACATACCTTTTTCGAATTTACCTGAGCAGATTCGCATAAATACGATACGGTCATGGTGGTTCGGGTCCATATTTGCTTGGATTTTAAATACTAGAGCAGAGAAGTCTTCGCTAGTGGGTTGTACCATTTCCTCTATCGCTTGTCGTGGAGCAGGGGATGGAGCTAGTTCCAAGAATTTTTCTAAGAATGGTTTTACCCCGAAGTTCGTCATAGCAGAACCAAAAAACATAGGGGTCAATTCACCAGCACGAACCTTATCGAAATCGAATGGATCGCCAGCAACGTCTAGCAACTCAATATCGTCGAGTAATGCTTGGTATACATCGTCACCTAATAACTCTTTCATACGAGGATCTGTTAATGAACCTTTTTCGGAAGCTAACTTTTCTTGACCATGAGTTTCGTCTTTTGCAAAGAGCTCGATAGTTTCGTGTTCTCTGTCGTAGACGCCTTTGTATTCGCCATTAATACCGATAGGCCAGTTCATAGGACATGTACGAATGCCGAGAACATTTTCGATTTCTTCCATTAGATCGAATGGGCTACGACCGAAATGGTCAATTTTGTTTACAAATGTAAAGATAGGAATACCGCGCTCTTTAGATACGGCAAATAGTTTCTTTGTTTGGGCCTCTACGCCTTTTGCTACGTCGATAAGCATAACAGCACTGTCAGCAGCCATCAATGTGCGGTATGTATCTTCAGAGAAGTCTTGGTGACCAGGAGTATCAAGGATGTTTACACGACAACCATCGTAGTCAAATTGCAATACGGAACTCGTTACAGAGATACCACGTTGTTTCTCGATTTCCATCCAGTCGGATACGGCGTGTTTTGCAGTTTTACGAGACTTTACGGAGCCTGCTAAGTGAATAGCACCACCATATAATAGTAATTTTTCCGTTAATGTTGTTTTACCCGCATCCGGGTGAGATATGATAGCAAACGTACGACGACGTTGTACTTCTTCTAAAAATGTCATGATTCACCTCTATTAATATGTTTGTAAAAGCAGATAAATCTTTAGGTTCTACTTTCACAGTCTATATATCGTAAAAATTATACATGATTTTTCTAGTTATGACCACTAAATTGTAGTATAATGAGATTTCATAGAACGGCTTGGGGTTTAGCCGTTATCTTTAGGTTAAGGAGGGGGACCATGCGGTTATTTATTGCGGAAAAGCCATCTATGGCTCGCGAAATCAGTAAATGCTTGCCAGAAAATAAGAATATCCA